>JAGMDK010000132.1 GCA_023128695.1 Phycisphaerae bacterium | reverse complement strand
GCTGTGTCAGCCGTGTCGATGGGTGGCACGGCTGTGTCAGCCGTGTACAAGTCGCAGGTATTCACGGCCGACACGGCCGTGCCACCCATCGCGTTGTGTGTGCCACTGCTCTTGAGCAGTGTCTTCTTGGGCCAACAATGGCCCTGGCACTGCTCAAGAGCAGTGCTAGATATCGTCGAGTGCACCGGAATCGTTAAGAAACACTGCTCAAGAGCAGTGGCACACCAGCCCATCAATTGACGAGTGACAGAGCACTAGCCCACCCGCGACACAATTAACTCAACACTTTTGCCAGCGCCTCGCCGATCGTGGCCGGGCTGTCGCTGACGGTAATGCCGGCTTCCTTTAACGCGGCGATCTTGGATTGCGCGGTGCCCTCGCCGCCGGAGATAATCGCACCGGCGTGGCCCATGCGTTTGCCGGGCGGGGCCGTCTGGCCGGCGATGAACGCGACCACCGGCTTGCTGACGTTGGCCTGGATGTAGGCGGCGGCCTGCTCCTCGTCGGTGCCGCCGATCTCGCCGATCATGACGATCGCGTGCGTCTCGGGGTCGTTCTCGAACATTTCGAGCAGCTCGATGAAGTTGAGACCCTTGACCGGATCGCCGCCGATGCCGACGCAGGTGGACTGGGCGTAGCCGCGTTCGGTGCACTGCCAGACGGCTTCGTAGGTCAGCGTGCCGCTGCGGGAGATGATGCCGACGTTCTTGGTGCCATTGGCGGGCGGCTTGTGGATGTAGCCGGGCATGATGCCGATCTTGCACTGGCCGGGGGTGATGACGCCGGGGCAGTTCGGCCCCACGAGCTTGACGCCCTTGTCGTCGAGGTACTTGCGGGCCTTGACCATGTCGAGTGTGGGCACGCCCTCGGTGATCAGCACGACAACCCGAATGCCGGCGTCGGCGGCCTCCATAAGCGCCCCGGCCGCGAACGGGGCGGGGACGAAGAGCATCGAGGCGTCGGCCCCGGTCTCGGCGACGGCTTCGTGGCAAGTGTTGAACACAGGCAGGCCGTGTTCGGATTTCATGCCGCCCTTGCCCGGCGTACAGCCGCCGACCACCTTGGTACCGTACTCCAGGCACTGGGTCGTGTGGAACGCGCCCGCCTTGCCCGTGATTCCCTGACAAATCACCCGTGTGTTGGCGTCAACCAGAATGCTCATTCGCGTCTCATTCCCTCTATCTGAGGCTCCCGCGACACGACCGCCCGTGAATCGCGAGAGCCGACTTCACTCTCATCGGTGTGGCACCGGCTTCCAGTGTGTGGCACCGGCTTCCAGTGTGTGGCACCGGCTTCCAGTGTGTGGCACCGGCTTCCAGCCGGTGGACGACCGGGACAGAGCCCGGTCGCTACATTTCCTATCACAGGCTGGAAGCCTGTGCCACATGTTTTGTTGAGTCTTAACCACTCGCTACGGCGAATCCCGCGCTTCAGCACCCGGCGACCGAACACCGGGCGGCGGGGGCATCGGTTCGAGCCGCTCCACGATCTCCTGATATCCAGACGGAACCTTAATCTCAAAAACGCTCTGACTAAAGCCCTGATTCAGCCGCGTGTCAGAGAACGTGATCGTGATGTACGAATTGACCTTGCCGGTGCCGTCCTTCTTGGCCACCTGGACCTTGATTGGCAATCCCGCCGTCCGGCCCTCCCGGCTGACCCAGAAATCAAGCGTCTTGTACGTCCGCCCGGTTTGCGTACTGGCGCGCGGGATCAGCCGCACGTGATCGGTCTGGGGCGGATCGTCCTTGGCCGGATCGATCCGCTGGACGGCGAACTCGCGCAGGATGTCGGCCTTTTTCTGCCCAAACGGCAACGGGAAGACGCCTTCGCCGACCTTGTAGGGGTCGCCGGGATCGTCCGGGCGGCGGACTTCCCGCCGGGTGACGGTCTTGGTTCGCGACTGCAATTCAACGTACCAGCGGCTGTCGAACAAGTGCCGCTCATTGAGCTTGTCCTTGCGCTGGCCGGCGATCTTGCCGGTGAAGTGGATGAGGAACTTCGCGACCGGCTCGGCCTGCTGGTACCAGATCTCACCTGACTTTGTGACCGCGTCCTCATCGAGGTCGAGAATATAACGCTGCCGCCAGACCAGGCGCGCCCGCAGGTCGTGGACCGCGCGATTTTCCAGCCGGGTCAGAATCTTGTCGATTTTCGGGTCGAGTGCCGGCTGCGTAGTGGACGACTGTCCGGCTCCCAGATCGAATGCTCGTCGCTCCTGACCCCATACAGCGACGCCGCATAGCAGACCGAGTAAGATGCCGGTCCAAATAGCGTACGGCGGTCTTGTGCGCATGGTCCTTTGCTCCTAAAACATCGGCACCGCCGGATTCTAAGGCCGCGCGGCGAGCGAGGGAAGTCATTAACGTCCCGTCCGTCGAGCCACAGGGCTCACTGTGCCGCAAGTGTGATGACCATACTGCTAGATCTGATCTACGGGCTGTTGGTTTGCGTGGGGTGGCCGTACTTGGTGTATCGGCGACTGACCCGCGGGCCGTCGGGTACGCCGCTGCGGGAATATTTTGGTGGGGTGCCGTCGCGGCCGGTCTCGGCGCGGTGCGTGTGGTTACACGGGGTCTCGTTGGGGGAAATCAACGCGACCCGTACCCTCGTGGCCGAACTGCACCAGCGCTGCCCCGACACCATCGTGGTGGTGAGCAGCACGACGAAGACCGGCCTTGACCAAGCCCGCAAGCTATATCCGAATCTGATCACCTTCCGCTTCCCGCTGGATTTCTCGTTCGCGATCCGCAGGCTGCTGACCCGCATTCGGCCCTCGATCATCGTTCTTCTGGAACTGGAGGCGTGGCCGAACCTGATCGAGGTTGCAGCCGCCCGCGGCATCCCGGTCATCATCGCCAACGGCCGACTCACCGTTGAGAAGAGTATGCGGCGATTCAACCGCCCCGTCATCCGCTGGATCGCTCGGCGGATGTTCGGCCGGCTGCGCTGGGTCGGGGTTCAGGATGAGACGTACGCCCAGCGGTTCATCGAGCTCGGCGTCGATCCGGAGCGGATCACGGTCACCGGCTCGGTGAAATACGACGCCGCCGACATCAGCGACCGGATTGACGGCCAGGATGAGCTCGCGCAGGCGATGGGGCTCGACGAGTCGCAGCCGCTCTGGGTCTGCGGCAGCACGGGCCCGGGCGAGGAAGCGATGATTCTCGACGCCTACTCCAAACTGCTGGAACAGTTCCCGGCGCTGCAATTGGCGATCATCCCCCGCAAGCCGGAACGTTTTGACGATGTGGCCGAGCTCATCGTGGAGCGGGGCTATACGTGTTTGCGTCGCAGTACGGGGGCACCGGTGGTGCCGCGGGGCGTGGTCGAGCCGCGGCCGGTGGCGTTGGGAGACACGATGGGGGAACTACGCCAGTTCTACGCCCTGGCGACGGTGGTGTTTGTGGGGCGCAGTCTGGTACCGATGGGCGGTTCGGACGTGATGGAGGTCGCCGGGCTGGCCAAGCCGATCCTGGTCGGCCCGCATACGGAGAATTTCACGCAGGCCGTCGTGCTGCTGAAGGCCGAGGGCGGTTGTCGCCAATTAACGTCTTCCAAAGCCCTGGCCGGGGCCGTCTCAGATTTGCTCCGACATCCGGATCGACGAGAAAAAATGGGTCAGGCGGGTCGGGCAGCCATCATCAGCCGACGCGGCGCCACGGCACTCACAATTGATGAGATCCTGGGCCTACTGAGTTAGCAGTCTGCCGCAAAAGTCGGCTTCGTCCGAAAATGTAGCGTCCGGGCTCTGTCCCGGACGTAGAATACGGAGAAAACCTCTCCCGCCACGACGTCCGGGACAGAGCCCGGACGCTACACGACTTTTGCGGCGGACTGTAAGCGTATGCGCAAGAATAGGGCTGGGCAGTGACCTTCGGACCTCAACCGCCCAACCCAGGGCCCCCTGCTCTCACCTCCCCCCCCCAGCCCCGTCAGATCGAACAGAATCACACGGCAAACTAACTACGCCGTGCAAAACGGGATCAGCCCGTGTGCTGATTGTGTCTGTACAACTACGAGGTTCTGGTGAAATGCAATACCAGCCACTCTAATAGCAATATAGCTCGCGGAAAGTGAGTGTGCAATTACTCACTAAGTTTTTCGTCGCATGGGCAGCAACTTCCATGATGAACACGGGTATCATAACCAGTATGAACCGCACAACATCTAGCCCGACACCTACCCGCCGTCCGAAAATAGCCGCCAACGTCTTGCGGCAATGCAGCCAATTGCTCAAAGCGTGTCCCTTGCTATCATTGCTGCTGCTCGCGCTCGCGGGCTGCCAACATGCGGACTTGGCCGACCGGGCAACACAAGAACGCCTGGCCAGTCTCCGCCGGCCGATCCAGGTCTGGGGCCGCACGGAACAGGCCCGCCCTCAACATCTCAACCGGACACTTACCCACGCGGCCTGGTACTTCAAGCATCAACGTGAAGGGCTCGCACGTAATCTGCCCGCCGCCGGGCAGTACTTCGAGCGGGACGTACGGCGTAGTCGTGAACGTTTGCCGCGTGGCGGTCAAAAGACGCGCGAACTTCTCTATGGCAAGCCCGAGCAGATCGAGTACACCGCGATCATGTTGTTTTATTGATCGTAAGAGTTCAACCGTATGCAGCAAGCTTTCAGCAATCAGCATTCAGCGGTCAGCCATTTGCGCTATTCGGTTAGCAGTTGCCTAACAGCAGTCATGTTGTCGC
>JAGMDK010000131.1 GCA_023128695.1 Phycisphaerae bacterium | reverse complement strand
ATTGCTGACCGCTGAATGCTTACTATTGATCGGTAACGTTATTGTCCGAAAGGGGGGAGACCACTTGGTCCATGTCCGCGGGGATCATCCGTCCGCTGTTACCGCCCGCGACGACCTTCTCAGGAATGTCGCTGCCGTCGGCGTCGGGCTCGGCGGAGACGCTGTAAATCCCCTCGGTCAGTTCCTGCGTGCCATCCTGGCCCTGCACCATCAGGCTGGTGGGGTAGAAGGCGAAGATCAGGAGCAGGAAGCCGCAGAGTTGGGCCCCGATGTGCTCCGCATTGCGCGGGGCGGCCTCGGCGGGGTACTTGTTCTCATAGACCAGGGCGGCTGCGATCACACGCAGGTAATAAGCCGCCGCCAACGCGGAATTCAGCACTGCAATCACGACCAGCACGATTAGCCGGGGATCGTCCCATAACTGGGCGGCGGCCAAGGCACTGCCGAACAGGCTCAGCTTGCCCCAGAAACCGGGTGTCGGCGGCAAGCCCATCAACGTGAACAGCGCCAGGGCCAGCAGTAACGCCAATCCGGGTTCACGCCGAATCAGACCCGCCACGTCCCGCCGCGTCTCGCACGCGCCGCCGCGGACGCGCAGCAGCCCCAGCACGGCGAATGCGCCCAGGTTCGCGATGCCGTAGATCATAATGTAGTACAGGACGGCGGCGGTCCCGTCGCCCATGATACCGACGCCGCCGGAATCGACCGCCTTGCCGGCCAGCGGACCGGCGATGACGCCGACGAGCATGTAGCCGGCGTGGGCGATGCCCGAGTAGGCCAACATGCGTTTGATGTTGGCCTGCCGCAGGGCGAGCACGTTGCCGATGGTCATGCTGGCGACGGCGACGATCCAGAGTAGCCAGAAGGTGCCCTCGTGGCCCCCGTCCCAATACCCGGTCAATAGCACGATCTTGAAAATCGCGATCATACCCGCCAGTTTGGGCACGAAGCCGAGGAAGCCGGCGACCGGGCTGGCCGCGCCCTGATACACGTCCGCGATGTAGAAGTGCAGCGGGACCGCGGCTATCTTGAAAAACAGCCCGCCCAGCGATAGCAGAATGCCGATCATCGCCAAGCCATATTCCAGCGTTCCGGGCTCAAGCAAGGCAGCTTGCACCGCCTCGATCGTGCCGGACAGAGAAGCCGTCCCCGACAGGCCGTACAGGAAGCTGAAGCCGTAAGCCATGATGGCGGCGGAAAAGGCGCCGAGATAGAAGTATTTGGTGCCTGCTTCGAGGGAACGGACGTTCGTGCGGCTGAGGATGACCATGATGTAGGTCGGGATGCTGACCAGCTCCAGAGCCAGGAAGAGCATCAGCAGGTTGTCCGCCGGCCCGACCAGCAACAGCCCGGCCAGCGACATCAGCATCATGGAGAGGAACTCGCCCCGTTCGTGCTCGCGGCTTTGCGACCAGTTGACGAGTGTGAGCGGGATGCCGAGCCCGAGCGCGGCGATGCGGACGAATACCGCCAGTGAGCCGTATGAGAGTCCGTTGCCCTCCTCGAAGGCGAACTCCCCGAAATGTCGTTTCAGGACTACGATGCAGATAGCCGCCGCCAATGCGGCGAGCGTCAGCCAGGGCATCAGGCGACGCCAGGCTTCACTCCGCGCTTGACCGAGCAGCAGGACGGCGCAGCCGGCGATCAGCAGGATGATCTCAGGCCAGAGGGCTGATACCGAAATTACTTCCGACATCGTTAGTGCCCTCCCTCTATGAACTGAGTATCCCCGGCCGCCAGCGGAGCATCCTCGTCCGCCAGCGAATTATCATCTATCTGGGTGGCCCATCGCTTCAGCGGTGGGGGATCCGTTGGAGTATCCGAACCATCGAGAAATTCGTGTCCCCCACCGCTAAAGCGATGGGCCACCCCCGTTACTCCCTCGCCGCTATCCGCAACATTGCGGACGCGTGCCAGAACCTGGACTTCCAACGCCGGATCGAGCGTGTCGGTGATAATTCGCGGAGCCACGCCGAGCAGGACCACCAGGATTGCCAACGGCGTGAGAATCGCAATCTCGCGGGCGTTCAGATCGGGCTTCAAGCCGGTGGAAAGATCGGGCGTGCCCTCCGGCTCCTTCACCGGGCCGAACAGCACCTTGCCGACTGCATATAGCATGTAAATTGCACCCAGCAGAATCCCGGTCGCCCCCAGCACGCCGTACCAACGCCCCAGAATCTCGGAGTTATACGCGGCGAAGAGCACGGTGAACTCGCTGACGAAGCCGTTGAGCCCCGGCAGGCCGATGCTCGAGAGGACGAAGAGCACGAAGAAGAACGCCATGATGGGCATCTTGCGGGCCAAGCCGCCGATCTGTTCGAGGTCGCGGGTGTGGTAGCGTTCGTAGATCATCCCGACCACAAGGAATAAGGCCCCGGTGCTGATGCCGTGGTTGATCATGTAGAGCACGGAGCCGGACAGTCCGATCGGGAGCAGGCTGAACATGCCTAGCATGCAGAAGCCGAGGTGCGAGACCGAGGAGTACGCGACCAGCTTCTTGACGTCGCGCTGCACCCAGCAGCAGAGAGCACCATAAATGATGCCCGCGATTGCCAGCACGCCCATGGGATGGGCCCATGCCAGAGCGCCTTCCGGCACCATCGGCAGGCTGAAACGCAGGAAGCCGTAGGTGCCCAGCTTTAGCAGCACCCCGGCCAGCAGCACGCTGCCGGCGGTCGGGGCCTCGGTGTGCGCCAGTGGTAGCCAGGTGTGCAGCGGGAAGAATGGCACCTTGATCGCGAAGCCGCAGAAGAAGGCGATGAATAGCAGCGATTGCTCAGCAGTTGTAAGTTCGGTCAACGCTGAGAGCAGCCGGAGGTCGAAGGTAATGACCGACAGGTGCTCGATCTGGGCTGCCCGGATGGCGAGGTACATGATACCCGCGAAGGTGAGCACGCTGCCGACGAAGGTGTAGATGAAGAACTTGGTGGCGGCCCAGCGCCGCTCGGGTCCGCCCCAGATGCCGATCAGGAAGTAAAGCGGGACCAGCGTGAACTCGAAGAAGATGTAAAAGAGCAGCAAGTCGCGGGCCGCGAAGACACCGAACATGCCGGTGGTCAGGGCCAGCAGCCAGGCGTAGTACTCGCGCTGTCGTGTGCGGATGGCGTTGAAGCTGCACCAGACCGAAAGCGGCACCAGCAGGCCGGTCAGCACGACCAGCGGCAAGCTGATGGCGTCGAAGCCGACGTGATAGCTCAGGACGACGCCGTTGTTGATGACGCGGCCGGTGTCGGGGTCTTTCTCGCCGACGGCGATCCATTCCGCCTGGCACTCGCCGACCAGGGCCCAACCCTCGTCTCCGGCGGCCATCGCCGCGGGCAATCGCAGCCAGAGGCCCAGCGCGACGACGAACGTGACGCCGCCGATGGCCAGCGCGAACCGCGACACGAGCCGTTCGGGCATAAAGCAAATGATCACCGCCGCCAGCAGCGGGAGGAAGATCAGCAAGTTGACACCGAAGGCGTCTAGCACGTTGCGTTCACCTTACTTTGTGGCACCGGCATCTTGCCGGTGTGTGGACTTCACTTTGTGGCACCGGCATCTTGCCGGT
>JAGMDK010000130.1 GCA_023128695.1 Phycisphaerae bacterium | reverse complement strand
ACCGGCAGGATGCCGGTGCCACACGTAGAGAAGCGCTTTCCCGTATTCTACGTCCGGGACAGAGCCCGGACGCCACATTTCCTGACCAGCAGGACTTTTGCGGCGGACTGATAAGGCGAGAGCCCGGCGGCGAGCACCGCCGGGCTCAGAGTCGAACAAAGGAGAGTCACAAATCCGTCACAGACGGCCGGCTATGGGTCATCCGGCACGACCCCTGCCACACAGACGCCGTGCCTGGCTTGGGGGGTCCTCTTATTCGTCCTGGTTGTTGCCGTTGGGGTCCTGCTCGAGCATTTTCCGCAGGTAGGAGTTCTCCCGGCGGGTCGCCTCGAGATCAAACAGCATGTACTTGATGCCCAGCCGCAGGAAATCAATGCTCTCCTGTAGGTTGCTCACGCTCTTCTTGATTTGCTCATGACGGTTCTTGGTCTCGGCGGCCAGTCTGTGCAGGCGATCCCGCTCGCCCGCCGGTAATGTGTCGATCTCGTTCACGAGTTCGGCCAGGCGTTTCTGGAATTCGGCTTCGTTCATGCTTCTTAGCCTCCTCAGGCATTCACCGGGCCGTGGGTCGAAGTCAGCCGGTGAGGGACGCGCCACACCTCCTCTTGTTGAAAGCGACCAATTTTATGCCCGCCCGGGACTCGACGACGCACCCGCCGGCCGGGTTTTTTCGCGGCACGCCCCAGAGGTCTCTTGGAAACACTGCCCCCAGCTATTATCAGTAGCCGACTGTATAAGTCCGCCCAGAGGGCTTCGGGCGGCGACGATTTCGCGCAGCTTCCGGAAAAACTTACGGCCGAACCGCCTTTACCCTTGAGTCCCGCGCATGCTTACGATACACAAATAGAGCACTTTCAGTATAAGTCCGTTGCTTTGGGAGGGCGAGCCTCCCGGCGAGCCGCGGCTCGGCAGGAGCCTCGCCCTCCCAACGGACGCCAGATGTTTTTTGAAACTGCTCTAGCCTTTGAATAAAACGAGGTGACGCCTGATGGAATTGCCGCAAAGCCAAGTAGATGTTCTGATGCAGCTCAAGGTGACCGGCCCCGACGTGATACCGGGCTTGGCCAATACGCTTCGTATGGATCAATCGCTGGTTTCCGCTACCTGTGAGTCTCTCCAGGATGCCGGGTATATCGCAATTGAGGAAAACGCCTACCAGGAACTACGTCTCGGGCCAGAAGCCGAATACACGATCGATATTCCATTACCGGAACGGGTCATCGTCGGCGTGCTGGCAGGACAAGGTGGCCGCTGCAAGCTCACGGAGGTGCCCAACCATTGTGATCTCACGGCGTCGCAGGTCGGGGGGGCACTCCGCTGGCTCAACCAGCGCAAGTGGGCTCGCAAGGAAGAAGACATGCTGGTTCTCGCCGACGCTGCGCCCGCCGCCGATGGGCCGCCGACGGCCGACGAGCAACTGATTAAGGCCTTAGCCGGCGGACGTGTCGCGCGGCGGCCCGAACTGGAAGCCGAAGGGCTGCCGGTCGCTGACGCGCTCAAGCTGCTCTCCAAACGCAAGGGCTTTCTGGTCATCAAGGAACGCACCGAACGCCGCGTGCGGCTCACCGACGCCGGTCGCGAGTTGCTGGCCGGCGGCGTCAAGGGGCGCAAGAAGGTCACGCAACTTACGCCGGAACTGCTCGCCGAAGGTGGTTGGCGTGAGGTCGAGATTCAGCCTTACGACGTCACGCTGGCGGCCAAGAAACTCTATCCCGGCAAGGAACACCCGTTCCAACGCACGATCGACCGCGTGCGGCGAGTATTCCTCGAAATGGGCTTCGAGGAGATCGTCAGCCCGTGGGTCGAGTCGAGCTTCTGGGATTTCGACGCCCTGTTCCAGCCACAGGATCATCCGGCCCGCGACATGCAGGACACCTTTTATGTCGGCCGTCCGGATCACTGTCAATTGCCGGACGAACAGTACGTCGAGCGGATCAAGAACACGCACGAAAACGGCGGCGACACCGGCTCCACGGGCTGGCAATACCGCTGGAGCCGCGACCTGGCCCACAAGCCGGTCCTGCGCACCCACACAACGTCAGCCACGATCCGAGCTCTCGCACGGCACACCCAGGGACGCCCCGGCAAGTATTTCATCATCGGCCCGGTCTTCCGCCGCGAGACGGCGGACTACAAACACCTGCCGGTCTTCCACCAGGTGGACGGCATCATCGTGGACAAACACGCCAGCCTGGCGAATCTGGTCGGCACACTCTCGGCGTTCTACCACAAGATGGGTTTCCCGAAGGTCAAAGTGGTGCCGAGCTTCTTCCCCTACACGGAGCCCTCGGCGGAAGTTCTCCTTTACCTGGAGAACCGCCGGGACTGGGTCGAGATGGGCGGCTCCGGCATCTTCCGCCCGGAGGTTACGCTGCCCGTCGGCATCACCGACCGCGTGCTGGCCTGGGGCCTCGGCCTCGAACGCCTGGCGATGATGGTCCACGACCTGAAATCCATCGGCGAACTATTCTACGCCACCATGCCCTGGCTGCGGGAGGAACCGCTGTGCCGATCATAGATATGCCTGTTGATATGTTGTTAGCGCGGATCTCGAGCGAGGGTGATGCGTCGAAGATCACCGCCGACGATCTGGGCGAGATTCTGCCCAAGCTTGGCTGCGAGGTCGAAGAAGTCGCCGACATGCAGGAGTTTGTCTGCAAGGTCTGCGGCAAGATATACGACCGTACCGAGGCCCAGGGGCCGCCGCTGCACTGCTCGAACTGTGGGGCCGATTTTCGCACCTTTCCCGAGGAGTTGGAAAATCTCGGGACCAGCCGGGTATTGCGGCTGGATATGCTCGCCGTTCGGCCGGACATCTTCGATCCCGGCGGAATGGCCCGCTACATCCGCGGTTACCTCGGTATCCAGACCGGGCTGCCGGAGTACGTGCTCTCCGCCGCGAGGATCAAGGTCCAGGTCGATCCGGACCTCTCGAACGAGGACAGCTATCGGCCGTACATCGCCTGCGCGGTCGTCCGCAATGTCGAGTTGGACAACAACACGATCAAGATGGTGATGAACCTTCAGGAGGACCTGCACTGGGCCCTCGGCCGCGACCGCAAGCTGGCGTCCATCGGCGTCTACGACCTCGACACGCTCGCCGGCGACGTGTTTCACTACGACGCGGTCGTTCCGGACGGGCTCAAGTTCGTCCCGCTCGGCCTTTCGCCGAATGATCCGGACGCCAACCTCACGCCGCGGGAGATCTTGGAGCAGCACAAGACCGGGCAGGAGTACGCCCATTTGCTTAAGCCGCTGAAGAAATACCCGTTGCTGCGCGACGGCGAGGGGACCGTGCTGTCCATGCCGCCGATCATCAACAGCGAGTCGACGCGCGTGACGATGAAGACGAAGCAGTTCTTCATCGACGTGACCGGGATTTCGCAGCGGACCGTCGACCGGGCGCTCAACATCGTCGCGACCAGCCTCAAGGAGATCATGCCGCGGATCGAGGTCGAGTGCGTCATGATCGAGTCGCCGGCGGGTGAAGCCGCTGTCTCTCACGCGGTCGAAACAGACTCCAATCGTCAATCGTCAATCGTCAATCGTCAATCAGCAAGCGTCTCGCCTGTCGTTCGCATCACACCCGACCTGACGCCGGCTGAGATGACGCTCAACGTCCGGCAGGCCGCCGAGACTATTGGGATCGACATCAATGCCGCCCAACTCGCCGAATTGCTCGAATCGATGGGCCACGGCGTCGAGGAAGGCCCGCACGGAGAGACGCTCAAAGTGCTCGTGCCGGCGTACCGCAACGACGTGATGCACCCGATCGACCTGATCGAGGACGCCGCCATCGCGTACGGCTACGACAATCTCAAGCCCGAACTGGTGCCCACGTTCACGGTTGGCTCGCCGTGGGCGATCGAGGAGCATTCGGCGACCGCCCGCCGTGTGCTGACCGGGCTCGGATTTCACCAGGTGATGACGCTGGTGCTCAGCAGCGAGCCGGCCGCGTTCGGCAAGTGGCGGATCGAGCCCGACCCACGCACCGTGAAGATCGAGAATCCAATCAGCACCGAGCAGACCATCTGTCGCGTCTCGATCCTCCCGGGCCTGCTCGAAACGCTGGCGATCAACAAGCAATACGATCTGCCGCAATACCTGTTCGAGGTCGGCGACTGCTGCTTCGTGGACCCCGACGTGGAGACGGGTGCCCGCGAGGAGCGCATCATCGCCGCCTGCATGATCGGCACGCACGTCGGGTATGCAGACATCCGGGCCGTGACCGACGCCTTCGTCCACGAGATGGGCGTGATCTGCACGGTAAAAGCGACCGACCACCCCAGCTACATCCCCGGCCGCGCCGCCGCCCTGTTCGACGACCAGGGTAAGCAAGTCGGCGTAATGGGCGAGGTTCATCCCGAGGTGCTGGAGAACTACGGTCTGAAGCATCCGGTGTCGGTGATGGAGTTGAGCTTGGAAAAACTGCTGGAAGTGTGAATTTATGTTTTTCATTATTGGTAACAGTTCACCCGTCTGCAAGAATTTCTGAGATTTTTCAACTCCATAGAGTCCCCCGGACGATCCGGGGAGGTGCCCGACCGCTCCGTGGAGTACCGCGAGTGCCCCGTAGACCTCTACGAGCGATCCGCCAGCCTCGGCGGAAGGCCCGCGGCCGCGTAGCGGCGGTGCCCGCGTGGCCATCCAAGCGGCCCTGAAGCCGGCGGACGAGCGCCGTCAGTTCGTCGTCGTTCCGCCGGGCATGGTCGGCGCACTGCTCGCGCGTGGTCGGGCCCGCCCAGCCGTTGACGCGGATGACGTTCGGCCCGTCGAGCCAGATCGTGGCCTGCCCCGTGGCGGGAGGTGGCATAGATGGGCGAGTGAGACGCCAGGTTGAACCCAACGGCGTTGCCGCTGGCCGACGCCGCCTGGTTAGCGTACGAAGGTTCCTGAAAGATTGCTGAAGCGCGGGGGCACGCCTTCCGATAAGATAAGAGGAAGGGCCGGGTTCGCCCGTCGGCGCGGCGTGCGGGCAGCCCTACCCGGGTATCGCGCCCGCAGGACAACATCGAACGGCGAGGCAGAGCGAACGGGCATGGAAGAGTACACCCGGCGGTTGATTCACGTCCCGATCATCCATTCTCCGGCGGATATGGGGTCGATGGCAGAGGGGCTTGAAGCGGTCCACATTGAACAATTTGGCCGTCGGCACTGGGACGAGTACCTGACCTTGATAGAGACGTTCTGGCAGGTGGTCCGCGAGAGCCTGGAGGCGCAGCGGCTCGATTATGGTCGGGTTGACTTGTACCAGGACGGACTGCCGGTCTGCGGGAAGGAGCTTGAGATCGTCAGGGAAGGCGCGGCCAAGGGCAGTGAGAACCACCAACTGCTTCTGGAGCTGATCGCCCGCGGGGCGACGCTGATGGGTACGGAAGACCCCAAACTGCTCTTGGAGGAGTATCGCGACGTACAAACCACCCTGGCGGGCAAGTCGTTGCGTGAAGGTCCCACCCTGCGCATCGATCCGGCCACACGCAACCGCGAGGTGCTGAGGAAACGAGACGCTTACGTGGGGCGGCGCATACGTGAAACGCTCCGTCCCGGGCGTACGGGGATCCTATTCTTGGGCCTGATGCACGACGTTGAGTTGCATCTTTCCAAGGATATCGTCGTGACACGCCTGAACCCGCCCGCCGCGCCGCGCAGGAACGCCGCTCAACGAAGTCAAAGACATGGAGAATAGGCATGGTAACCACCCGTAAGCCTGATGGACTTGAATTGAAGGAGAAGCAGGCGGCACGGAAAACGCCCGGCCCCGCCACGGACGGCCCCCCCGCGATTGTCCTGAAAGTGGCCGAAGCGTGGCCCAAGGACGTTGGCCGGGGCATTGCCCGCATAGATCCCGAGGACATGTCCCGGCTGGGGGCGGACGTCGGCGACATCATTGAGCTCAAGGCCAAACGAACCACCGTGGCCAAGGTCATGCCTACGTTCCAGAGCGAGCGGGGGAAAGGCGTCATCCAGGTCGACGGCCTGGTGCGCGGAAACTGCCAGGCCGGCCTCGATGAGAAAGTGAAGATATCCAAGGTCACGGCGCGGCTGGCCGGGCGCATCGTGTTGTCGCCGGGCGAAGAACTCCCCTCGATGACCGCCAGCCGCGACACGAAGTACCTGGGGCGCCTGCTGGAGGGTCTGCCGGTCATGGCCGGTGATACGGTCCGCGCCACGCTGTTTGGCGCCCGCTCGCACGATTTCAGCGTAGAGAGCACTACGCCGGCGGGCCCCGTGCTGGTGCACACCGCCACGCTGATCAGGGTCAAGGAGGAGAAGGCCGGCGTACCACGGAGCCAGCGCATCTCCTACGAGGATGTTGGCGGTTTGAGCCGGGAAGTTCGGCGGATTCGGGAGATGGTGGAGCTGCCGCTGAAGTACCCCCAGGTCTTCCAGCGGTTGGGCATCGACGCGCCCAAGGGTGTCCTGCTATACGGGCCGCCGGGAACCGGCAAGACTTTGATCGCGCGGGCCGTGGCCAACGAGACCGACGCATATTTCGTGCACATCAGCGGCCCGGAGATCATGGCCAAGTATTATGGTGAGAGCGAGGGCAAGCTGCGGGCAATCTTCGAGGAGGCTTCGTCCCACGCACCGGCGATCATCTTTCTCGACGAGCTCGACGCCATCGCGCCGAAGCGCGAGGAGATGGGGGCGGAAAAGCAGGTGGAACGCCGGGTCGTGGCCCAGTTGCTCGCGCTGATGGACGGGCTGAGCAACCGCGGTCAGGTCCTGGTGATTGGCGCGACCAATATCGTCAACACGCTGGATCCGGCACTGCGTCGGCCGGGCCGTTTCGATCGGGAGATCGAGATCGGCATTCCGGACGCGAACGGCCGGTTGAATATCATTCAAATCCACAGCCGCGGGATGCCCCTGGCAGACGACGTAGACCTCGAACGCCTGGCGCAGATCACGCACGGGTTCGTCGGCGCCGACCTGGAGGCGTTGTGTCGCGAGGCGGCGATGGCCTGTCTGCGGATCATCTTCCCCAACATCGACTTCGCCCTGGAGGAGGTCCCCTACGAGCAACTGTTGAACCTCGAGATCCACATGGATCATTTCCTTGAGGCGTTGAAGGAAATCGATCCCTCGGCGATCCGCGAGGTGTTTGTCGAGGTCCCCGACGTGAGCTGGGAGGACGTGGGCGGCTTGGACGATGTCAAACGGGAACTGATCGAGACGGTCCAGTGGCCGCTTCAGCACGCCGCGCTGTTCAAGATCGCCGCCACCCGCCCGGCCAAGGGAATCCTGCTGAGCGGTCCTCCGGGAACGGGTAAGACCCTCCTGGCGAAAGCCGTGGCCCGCGAGAGCGAGGTCAACTTCATTTCCGTGAAGGGCCCGGAACTGCTGACCCAGTGGGTCGGCGCGTCGGAGAAGGGCATCCGGGAGGTGTTCCGCAAGGCCAAGCAGGCTTCCCCCTGCATCCTGTTCTTCGACGAGATCGACAGCCTGGTCCCGGCCCGGGGAGGTAGTGGCGACAGCGGGGTGACCCAGCGGGTGGTCAGTCAGTTTCTCACCGAGCTGGACGGCATCGAGGAACTCAAGGGCGTGGTCGTGCTGGGCGCCACAAACCGCCGGGACATTGTGGACCTCGCCATCCTAAGGCCCGGGCGATTCGATCTCCTGCTGGAGCTTCCCCTGCCCGACAAGGCGACACGCTTGGCTATCTTGCAGATACACACGAGAGGCAAGCCGCTTGCCAAGGGAGTGAATCTGTCGGCCATAGTCGACGCCACCGAGGGCAGCTCCGGCGCGGATCTGGCAGGCACATGCAGCAAGGCGGCGCTGCTGGCGATCCGTGAGTACCTCGAAACGCACGAAGACGACACCGATGGCTACGGCGGATTCGCGATCACCATGAAACACATGGAAGAGGCCCGCCAGATCGTCGAACGCCAGAGCACGTGAGACTTCCGAGGGCTGCTGTCGCGCATGAACGAATTGGCACGAGTTGCCAACATGACAACAGTTGCGTAGGTAATCTGCGGCAAAGACCCTTGATGACCCTGAATTCGAGATCTGAAGCTAGTGCTCCGTCGCTCGTCAATTGATGGACTGGTGTGCCACTGCTCTTGAGCAGTGTTTCTTATGGATTCTGGAGCACTCGACGATATCTAGCACTGCTCAAGAGCAGTGGCACACATTCTGATCGATACGCAACCGGTCAAATCAGCGTTGACGGAACACTAGGAGCCCTTGCTCTTCTTGAGCTTCGGTTCAAGAACGCCGTTGCTGTAAGCGGACCGTTCCATACATAATCTCTGAAAGCTCTGTCAAATCGTCTATCCCGCTCATTTCGTGAGGTAATAGCATTATCTCTGTAATAAGGTAGTGGGAAGGATCCAGGTCCTTTACTTGCGTGATATATTTCATCTGCTCCTGCATCTTGGAGACACAAAAATTGCAATCTGTGGGGGGAACAATCATGTTGATTAGGATATGCTGGCAGGGAATCTCGAGCCTTTTAAGAGAGGTAAGGAGACGCCGTGTTTCGGCAACTCCCATTGCCTCAGGGATGGTGATAACCACAAGCTTGCTCTTATGCTGATCACTGATGAGTTCTCGAATCTTCCTGAGGTTAGTCGTTGATCTCAAAATCAGGTTGCCTAAATCAGTAATCTCTGTCAGAGGTATGTCTCTATTCCATCTTAAGAGATTAACATAATGGTGCCTCAGCCAATCTCTAACGAGCTCCGGGAATTCCAGTAAATCGAGCAAATGCCCGGTGGGTGCTGTATCCAAAACATACACGTCATATTTCTTCTCTTCGACAAACCCCATAATCTTTTCTAGGGCAAGAAGTTCATCTAGTCCGACAGGAGAGGTTTGGGCAAAAGCCTCCATCACCTGTTTATCCCACTTGAGGACCAGTGACCTCAGACGCTCCTCCCAAACGGCGAACGCGCTTGTTATGAGAGCACTGATTTGATCGATGAAATGCTGACGCAGTTTTGCTGCGTCTGTCTCCAGGGCATAAAGATTATTCACACCGGGTATAGCTGTTACTGTATCTTCTGTTATAGGGACGTCAAAACTATCAGCGATAGAGTGGGCGGGATCGAGGGAAAAGATCAGGATCTTTTTTTGGGGATACTGCCGTGCCGCGCGGAGGGCCGTGGCAGCAGCGATAGAGGTTTTGCCCACGCCTCCTTTACCTCCAAAGAGAATAACCGTTGGTTTCTTCTCTAGGAGATCTGATATGGGTGATATGCTCGCTATCGGCTTTTGCTTTGATCCGGTTGGCCTAGTCTCTAGACAGGGGTGGGAGTTGCCAGATAACACTTCAGCATACGTTGTGAGAGTTTCAGCTTTTCGAATTTCGTAAGGAAATACGGGGACTTGTATGAGATTATAGTTGGCGAATTCTTTCTCTATTTCTACGACAGCAGCTTCATCTTCCTTCCCTTTTGGTCCGCAAAATGGGCACTCTCTCATTTTCCGGATGCGATTTATAATGATATTTCTTACCGAGATGTTCCTCTCTTCCAAAGCAGAAATAAGGTCGTGGGTTTCTTCTACACTCATTGGTTCAGGAAGCATAACCGGGACAAATTCGCATTCCTCCCCATTTGTAAGGAGTGAACTCATTTTTTCCAGATCCGCTTTTAACCATCCCACAAACCGATCTGTAGCATCCCCTCCGGCTTTGGGTACACTACCTTTAAACCCCACAAGAGGTAGCCTGGGACTGGTGCGGTATCTATTAAGCGAGGTGTCAAGGACATTGACCCAGTCTTTCGTCCTTTGGGGCAGGGAGAGCAATCTCAAGGTATGACCGCTCGGAGCGGTATCCAAAATGACCAAGTCAGCTTCTTGGGTAGAATCTATCCAGGCAGATCTTTTAGAATGTAGCCGGGAAGATTTAAAGAGCATATCTGCAATGTGTAAAAAGGTCATCATCTCAGCCATGCCAGGCAAGGAGAAGGAAAGGAATTTATTTAGACTTATCTGACCATAGAAACCAGATCTGTGTAGAAGCTTGTCTAACTCCCGTTTATGCTTATATTTAAAATCCTCAAGGTCACGACGGGGATCCATTTCCATTGCCCAAAGGTTGGAGAACCCTTCTATGAGGGGCTTCTGTGTCCCGATGGGGCACCCAAAGCTATCTCCCAAGGAATGAGCGGGATCTGTGGAGATAACCAATATCTTCTTCTTGGGATGGGCCCTAGCGAGATGAATTGCCGTGGCAGCCGAGCAAGTGGTTTTTCCTGTGCCACCTTTCCCGCCTAAGATTATCAACCGTAATCCTTTATTAGTAAGGAAACTTGGTAAACTACTTTTTTGTGCAACGGAAGGCATCATAAATACGGTTCTCCTCCCAAAAAGTTGGTGGCGTAAGTCGTTGAAAGACAATGGACACCGGCTCCCCCATGTCCAAGGGACATGGGCCACCCGGCCTTCTCGGTCCCTCTTGAGAGCCGCGAAGGGATTCCCAGTGAGGACAGGTGCGAGAAAGGATTCTCGCACCTGTAATCCAACAAAAAGCGCGGCGGCAATCAATAACGAAGAGCGCCGACGAGCCCAAATCCGGCCCGCCCGCCCGCTAAAGCCAGTGCTTCTGGCAGTCTATCTTCTCCTCCTCCTCCTCGGCCTTGGACCTTTGGGGAGCTCTAATAAGCGTGAGCTTCTTACCGTCCAGATCGAGTGTGTCCTTGGCGAGCCGCTTCGACATCTGGCTATCGAGCAGCAGCACCACCCGGTCACCGATGGTGATTACCGCGTCGCCGGAACGCTCGCAGTCCGGGTGCATTGTGATTCCACGTTCCTCTTGGAAAAGCCGGATTCCGATTTCCTCGGGAAAACCCTGTTGAGTGAGCATCCGCGCCATGTACGCTCCGGCGGCTTCCGTTACCGCAAGCATTGTCAGTTCTCCGTTAACGGCATTGCACGTGTTCATATCAACGCTGCCCCGGCCTTTGCACGCGCCGGTGCCGTCGGGTTGGTGATGCAGCTCGCATCCGACGGATTTCAGCGCAGTCGTGCATCTCGCCCTTGCCGATGCCCGGGCATTCCTTGGCGGCATCGTCCCAACAGTGCCTATCAAACAGGTTGGCCGGCCAGAACGGCCAACTCCAGCACTGGGCGGGGCACACTGGATACACCTTGCATTGCGACTGTCCGGTAGAGTCGTGGCTCAGGAACACGCAGTCCCCCTTGGGAGTCTGTACCAGGCTGCGGCGCCCGCGCGCGCGGTGGGTGTACTGCTGGATAAACGCTTCCGGGGAGACCTCGAGGTGTTCCGCCATGCCCAGGACTTCCTCATAGGCGACCCAGATGTAGCCCTTTCCCTTACAACACTGCCCGCAACGGGTGCATTCATACGGCAGCCCGTCAATGTACCACACCTCCTTCTTTTTGTACCACGGCTCCTTGTTTTTGTGCCATGGCTCCTTCGCCTTTTTTTTTATCTCTTTTCCTCTTATCGCTGCGTTTTTAAAGTATCTCATCGCCACCTGATCACCTCCTGCGCTGCGGCCGTCGCCGTCGGGTTGGTGATGCAGTTCGCATCTGCCGGATTTCAGTGAGGTTGTACAGCGGACCCTTGCCGACGCCCGGGCAATTTATGGCGGCCTGGTCCCAACAGCGCTCATCAAACAGGTTGGCCGGCCAGAACGGCCAGGTCCAGCACTGGGCTGGGCGAGCTGGAAAAACCTTGCATTGCGACTGCCCGGCAGAGTCGTAGCTCAGGAACACGCAGTTCCCCTGAGGAGTCTGTACGAGGCTGCGCCGCGACTTCACGCGGCGGACGTACAGGTAGAGAAACGTTTCCGGCTCGAGGTTCAGGTGTTCCGCCATGCCCAGGATTTCCTGATAGTCAACCCAGATGTAGCCCCTTCCGGTACAACACTGCCCGCAACGGGTGCATTCATACCGCAGCCCGTCTTTGTACCACGGCTCCTTCTTTTTCTTTATCCCTCTTGGCTTTGTAAAGTATCTCATCGCTTCACCATCTAGATCAAGGCAACGCATATCGCCGGATAGCCGAAAGTCTCAGCCCAACTGGCCCCGACCCTCAAAAGCTCCGCTGGTGGTGTATATTCCGGTCTGATCAGTACGGCGGCTATCTTCTTGTCGGCGAAAACCGCCTGCTCGATCTCCCAGCTGGCCTGTCTACTCTTGTGAGTATGCTCCCCCACGAGACAGAGGAAGCGCGATGCGGCATTTATGCGTTTCGTAATGACCTGTTTTGCCTGCTCCGCAGGCACGCCCGGCGACGGCTCGCAGTAGTCGAAGGCGTGTTTCTGGTCCGTATTCCAGTTGACCACCTCATGCTTGTAGTAGAGGTCATTGCGATTGTCACAACTGACAAAGACGCGTTTGGGATCCATCTCCATACTCCTTGTGCATCGAGGATTCAGCTCTTGACCCTGTGCCATCCCAGTCTGTCCGCTTATCTCCCATGTGATCGTCGGTCCTTACGCGCCCAGCTTCGCCTGGGCGAGCGTCGCATACTCCGCCCCCCTGCCCAGAACACAGCCGCTGTAGGTGACGATCTGTGCACAATTCTGTGTGCCGAAATCTTCCTCCTCCAGGGGCGCAACCGCCCGTCTGATTCGCTCATTATCGGCCAGGCATGTGACTTTTGCGATGACGATGTGCGGCGCGAAATTGGGGTTCCCTTCCGTCGATCCCAGCCCCGCCACGGCCACGTCGAGTTTCCTGCGCAGCGCGGTCAGCCGGCCGCTGGGGTCATGCACGATGGCCTGGATTCTGGTGAGCCGCCCGCCTGGCGGCCGGGCCCCGGCCACGCACTCCAGCCCCGCGACGTTGATCTGGAACGGCTCGGTCCGGGATGCGACTTCGGCCGCGCGCGAAGCGACCAGTGGAGTCGCGGGCGGCAAGACCGAGCCCAGGAATTTCACGGTGACGTGCAGGTGGGCCGGATCGCGCCAGCGAAGCTTCGATCGATACTTCGCGTCGCAACTGTGCAGGCGCTTCATTACGTCCACCAGCCGATCGCGCATCGCATCGTCGACATCCAATGCCAGAAACGTTCGCCAGGTCATGCGCTCTTCCCTTGCTCCATGTCAGCGGGGGAGGCAGAATCGCGCCGGGCTCTTTCCATTGTGCGTAAGTCGTCCAGAATCAATCGCTTACTCACATTGCCCTTGTAGCTGCTGCGTTGGATTCCGAGCTTTTTCTGAAGTTGCTTGATCTCTCTATCGATTGCTCCATCGACTGCGGGAACATTCTCCGGATCCATTGAGCTCTTCTCCTTTTGTTAGCGGTCAGACACCAATTCATTCGGGGACCGTTACAGCAGCCGCTGCGATAATAACCACAACACTAACCCACCGATCGCTCCGAAGACACCACCATATACTTCCAACCAAGTAAGGTGGTGGCGGCTGAGCGATACGAGGAGTTCCTTTACGTCCACCGCCGAATACTCGCCCAATGATTGCGTGACAATGCCGCGGACGTCGAACTTCTGCACGGCAGCGGATGCCAATCGTTGTGCTACAGTGTCCGATCGGATGTCCCATC
Organism: Phycisphaerae bacterium; assembly: GCA_023128695.1. Classification (GTDB taxonomy): domain Bacteria; phylum Planctomycetota; class Phycisphaerae; order UBA1845; family Fen-1342; genus JAGMDK01. The sequence goes on along the minus strand of JAGMDK010000130.1, from coordinate 19,592 downwards.
CCTTAAGGCGACTGCCCACTGCCTCAATCAAGGAACGTACCTCCCGGGTGGGCTCGCCATCCTCGGTCTGTAGCGCCGCCTCGACCTTGGCCTTGATGCCGTCGCGGATCGCGCATGTCATCACGTCATAATCGGCCGGTGTTATCATCTGACCGAATTGCATAGCCAGTCCTCCCTTTTCGGTCAGGAACTCCTGTACCCCTTTCTCCGTAAGGGCTCGTAAGGGAGAATACGCGTCATCGCTGTCAAGGAAACTGACCGCGTCCCGTCGGAGCGAATCGCAGATGGCGATTCGCAGAGTGGCGGCGTCACCCTCTTTCTCGCAAAGGCTGAGGACCTGCTCAGCACCCTCGTCTCGGACAGTCTCGAGGAAACCGTTTTCTGCCATCCATCGCGTGACCGTTGCCGGCGCCATGATCTCTTCGGAAACAGCGACCGCGATTCCCTCGATAATCTCCTCACGTTTGCGCTCGATGATGCCCGTGTACGGCAATCGCAATCGGCGGCTCGGCCAGGGCGAGAACATGGCGTCGATTGCCATCTTGTTGGTAAAACTTCCTATGAGACCGGCAAAACCAACGTAATAGAGAAAGTCGTACGGCCCTGAGAGACCGAAGAGGCCCAAGGCGTAGCTGAGCACGGCAACGACGCCGCATAACAGTATTGTCAAAGTGCCTCGATTCATGAGAGATGTCCTCTAATTCCACGCACGAAGTGTGCGGGGCGGACTATCAACCGGCCTTCTTGAGCTTCAGTTCAAGAATGCCGTTGTTGTAGGAGGATTCGATGTCGCCCGGCTCGACGGCGGCGGGCAGGAGCACTTCGGCATTGTATGGGCGCTCGCCATTGGTCGAGATCGTCAAGATGTCGCCCTCGATTTCGTACTTGAGGTCGCTCTCCGAAACGCCGGGCAGCTCGGCAATCACGCGGATTCGATCGCCTTCCTCAAAGGTATCGACCACGGGCTCTCTGGCTTCCTCGACGACCATTCCCTCTTTGCGCTTGTGAATGTTGCCGAAGGGCTGGACCTTCACGCTTGGAGTCTCGCCGGCGAGGTTCCTGATGGAGAAGCCGAAGATGCCTTTGCCCTTCTCGCCGAGCCCCGGAATGGTGAACTCCTGGGTCTTATTAATCTCGTCGGACCCTTGTAGTCCGGCGGCAGCTTCCATCAGCTTCTGAATCCCCTCGAACAGACCGCCCAAGCCGAAGCCAGTGGACGTCTGAACCTGTTCGTCCTTTTTCGCCATTTCATTCTCCTTCTCGTACTGAGCGAAGGTTCGCTCGTGACCAGTTTATGCAGTCTTCCGGCGTGAGTGCCGGCGAAACCGCACGACGAGTACGCCATTGTTCATGCCCGAGGTCATCGTCTCCGTGCGTGTGCCCGGCGGCAGGATGGCCTCTTCGTTGAATCTTTCCGTGTTGGAGGCCGCGGAGATAACCAAGCGGCTGTCGCAGATGCTCAGCATCACATCGTTGTTGTCCTTGACGCCGGGCAGGTCCGCCACCACATGCACCTGGTCGGGTTCCTCGAAGACATTCACCGACGCAATGGGTGTGGTGGAGACGCTCTTGCGTCTTCCGGCGATCCACCAGTTGAAGCTGATTGGCTCGGAGTCGCCGCTTGCTCTCCAGCGCCGGCGAAAGACCAGGATGTTGCATCCCAACAGCTTTACCGCGGCGGGGTTAATGGTCTTGTGAATCCTGACCAGCACATCATCGTGGCAGGGCGCGTCTATCAAACCCGCGAGTTCGTCGACGCCGGCATGGTGCTGGTGACAGACATACCGCAGCATGGCGGCACTGTCCGGATCCACGCTGGCTGCGACCCGTTCGATGGTTTGGTCGGTTACCTCTAGGAGCGCCATCTGGTAAATCGCCTCTGCCCAGGCCTTGGCTTTGCCCATGATCAGCCAAGCCATGCGGCGGGACGACACCCATTGGTTAGTCGGCGTCACCGACCACGTCAGCCTCACGGCCGGAGGTTTGGCAATGAAAAAGGGCTGTTTTGCCACGGTGATGTCCCTGAGGTTATCGAGCAGCACCTGGACCCTGAGCCGGCGGTCGGCTGCGACGAAGACGATCCGCATGTCGGTCAGGACCATCCGCCCCAGCTTCCAGCCCGAGCGATCAGAGGTTCTACAGGCGCCTGGGCTGACGAGGACGAGTTGCTCGGAGGGGACCAGCAAATACTGTAAGAGTTCTTCTTCTTTCATCGTGATGACTTCAGGCCACAGGCTCCTGGGCCATAATAGGTGCTGCGGCAGCTTTGATCGCCAAGTCGAGCTTCTTCACTTGCGCCTCGAGCGTCTCGTTGGCCGAGGTGATGCGCTCAAGTCTCCCGTCGGCCATGGCATCACGGACCTGCGCGGTGCCGTGCTCGGCAGCTTCGGCCGCCTGACGGACCTTCTCGTCGGGTGTCTCTCCCATGTCGCCGACCAGTTTCTCGGTGGCGAGGATCAGGTTCTCTCCACGTATTCCGGCCTCGATCTCTTGCCGCTTGCGCTGGTCCGACTCCATCTTCTCTTGGCTCTGGGCCAGCATTCGTTCCACAACGTCAGCGGGCGGTTGGCAGGCGGCCTCGATGCGAATCCGCTTGACGGTGTCCTGCTGAAGATCGACGGCCGAGACGTGGACCATCCCGTTGGCGTCGATGTCGAACCACACCTCGAGCCGGGCCTCGCCCCGGGGTTGCGGCTCGACGTCGTGCAGATAGAACTTGTCCAGAGTAACATTGTCCGGAGCGAGCTCGCGTTCACCTTGAAGGACGTGTATCTCCACCACGGTCTGGTCGTCCTCCGCGTTGGTGAACAGCTTGCTCTTGGTGGTCGGGATCGGGGTGTTACGATGGATGATGCGGGTGAAGAGTTCGCCCTTGGTCTCGATCCCCAACGACAGCGGGGTCACATCCACCAGGGTGACATTGTGCACCTGCCCGGCGAGCACGCCCGCCTGAATCGCGGCTCCCAGGGCGACGACCTTGTCCGGATCGATGTGCCCGTAGGGGTCGATCCCGGTGATCCGCTTGACCAGGGCCCGGACCGCCGGCACCCGGGTCATCCCGCCGACCAGGACAACCCGGTCCAGAGCGATCGGGTCGATACCCGCATCGGACAGGGCGCATTCCGCGGGAGCCACCATCCTCTCGGTAATGTCGGCCGTGATCTGCTCGAAGGCGTCTCTGGTGACGGTTAGGGCGCAGCGGCGGCCCTCGCTGAGATAGGCCGGCAGCACCACCCGCGTCTCGGCGTCGTCGGTTAGCCGCATCTTGGCCTGCTCCGCCAACTGGCGCGTCATGCGCTTGGCAGTCGCATCTTGGTTGAGATCCACGTCCCATTCGTCGCGAAAGCGCTCAATCAGCATCTCGACGAGGCGCTGGTCGTAATCGTCCCCGCCCAACTTGGTGTTCCCGTTGACGGCCTTGACCTCGAAGACCCCGTCACCCAGCTCAAGTACCGACACGTCGAACGTTCCGCCGCCGAGGTCCCACACCAGAATCGAGTGCACCTTCTCGATATCCAGGCCGTAGGCCAGCGACGCCGCCGTGGGCTCGTTGACCAGCCGCACCACCTCCAGGCCGGCGACCGCTCCGGCCTCTCTGGTCGCCCGTCGTTGACTGTCGTTGAAGTAGGCCGGAACGGTGATGACCGCCCGCTTGATCGTTTTTCCCAGATATGCCTCGGTATCCGCCTTGAGTTTTTCGAGGATCATGGCGGAGATCTCGACGGGCGTGTACGTGCGATTACCAACGGTCACCACGTTCTCGGTACCCATCCGCCGCTTAATGGAGGAGACGACGTCGAGCAACTCCTCCCGGGCCGTGCGGGTACTCCCCATCCGCCGCTTGATGGAGAATATCGTCCTCCGGGGGTTTGCCACGGCCTGGGTCTTGGCGATCCGCCCCACCCACCGGCGGTCGTCCTCGGCGAAAGCCACCACCGACGGCGTCAGCGCGTCGCCCTCCATGTTCGGCACGATGACGGACTCTCCGTCTTTCATGTAGGCTACGGCGGAATTGGTCGTGCCCAAGTCGATGCCTATGATGGTCTCTGTTGGGGCGTCCGTTGGGGTATCCGTTGGGGTATCCATTGATCTGTTGTCTCCTTATCGCAGCGTGAACTCTTCGGTCTCCAGGTGGCTGACTGGGCCTTGCGTTCAGGCCGGCACCGCGCTTGCTACTCGCTTGCCCGGCCGAGGCTCGGTCGGCCGGCCCCCTGTCGTCGTTGCGTATCGTTGGCCGGGTGGCAAGGCCCGGATCGCCTGGTCCCAATCGGACAGAAGGCCGTACTCGAGCATGGTCTCCATGCCGGCCAGCACCACGCTCAGCGTCAGGCCGATCAGCGGGATGCCCGCCACGGATATCACTACGTCGGCACGTAGGAACACCCCCTTGTCCAGGATCCGGTCCAACAGGTCTACGAGGGTGGCCCGGTTGTATTTGGGAAGCTCAGGTTCCATAATCGTTTCCGAACGGCCAATCTCCCGGTTACCCAGGGCTGACGAAGTTGTAAGGCGGCCACGGACCGGTGAAACGTACCGAAACACCCTCGGTCTTCTGAATCTCGTCCAGCACGCGGCCCAGGGCACCATTGCTCCGGTCCATCAGGCAGGGGAGGTTCAAGAGCATTTGCCTGCCGTTGTCGGCCTTCTTGAGCTTATCGAGACGGATGTCATCCACGCACTCACGGATCTGGGCGTAGAAGTTCTCGACACACTGGTTAGCCCGCGCCTCCAGCGCCGCCCGCGCCGCCTTGGCCAGTTTCTGTTCAAGCATGTAGGCCAGGCCCTTCGGCTTGGTCCGGGCCTCATCCCGTAGCCTGCGAAGCTCAGGCATGCTCCGAATGAGAGCGGCGGTGACCACCTTGGGCTCCCAGAATATTTGGACGCCGTATTCGGCCTTGCCGGCGAGCTTGTCCAACAGGCCGGTGAATCTGTCGCGCTTCTCCTCCAGCCAGGCCGCGAGATTTTCCGTGGCGCCGCCGTTCTCGTCGCCGTGCACGATCATGTTGAAGGCCATCGGCAAAACCGTTCCGAACGCCTCGGTTGCCGTGCTGACCACCTGCTGGTGGGTCAATGCCCAGCCCTCGACGGCCTGAGCGTCTTCGGATTGATATGGCTCGGCCTGGCGGTCGTGGACCACGGCGCAGAGGTCTCCGCTCGCCAGGGTGTAGACTCTCTGGCCATCCAGCCCGATGGGACCAAGTGGATAGTGGTCCTTGCCACGGGCGACGCAGTAGACGTACAGTCCGTCTTGTTTAACGGCCACGTCAACTGTCATTCTTCTGTGCTCCCACTAGCTCTTCGCGCTCAGTACCGGCCGGTACTACGGGCCATTTGCTTGGGTCAACCACGGTTTGGACAACGTCATTAACGAGGTCGTCCAAGCCGTCACGAACCGACTGGACGGCCTGCTCGATCCCCTGTTCGCGCTTGATGTCCTCGATGGCGAGGTCCAGGTCCGCCAGGGCCCGGCCCAAGCGCTCAACCTCTTCCTCAACCAGACTGCCCGACTCCATTCGGCGGGTGGCCTGATTTTGCAGGGCGTCGCGGATGATCTCCACGACGGCCATCACCAGACCCAAAACGCCATTCTTAAGCTTCGCTTCGTCGATCTTGATCATTGCTTGTCCACCTTGCTCACCTGGATCTTCAGTATTCCTTTCGCGAGGGACACCTTGGGCTCGCCGGCGACCTCGCACGGCAGCTCGACCCGCTGGACACCCTTTCCATGGGGGCCGTCGATGGAAATCACAAGTGCGGTGCCCTCCAGGGAGACCGTAATGTGCCCCAACTTCAGACCGGTTGCCTCCGCCAGGACCACGAGTCTGTCCCCCTCGTCAAAGACGTCCACGGGAAGCTGCGCGGGCGTCTCGGGACTGATGTGGACTTTCGGCGGGCCAGGCTTACCGTGCTTGCCGCGCACGGGAGGCTTGCCCGAGGACCACACCTTTCCGGTCCCCGCCGAAACGGGCCGTCCCGGTCTGCCGCGGCGTACCCCCGGCGGAATGCCCAGCGGGCGGCGTTCGATGCCCCTGGTCATCTCCGCGGAAGCGCGGCGCAGCGGCTGTTCCTTGAACTTGCGCTTGATTTCCTCGTCGATCGACGCCAGCCGCTGGCGGAACTCCGGCATCTGGGCCGCGACGTCGATCAGCTTCTGCAACCCGGGAATCATCTTCCCGAGCTCGGCCGTGATGCCTTCGGCCACGCCCTCTGCCTGGGCAGGGGGTTCCGAGGAAGTCTCGCGGAGTTTGCGAACCTCCTCTTTCAGTTGCCTTATTTGCTCAGCCATTTCGTCCCTGTTGGCTTTCCTTTCAGGCATCGTGCGTTTCCGTTCGGGCATCGCCGTTGCCGGCGCTCTTAGGAGGCCTCGGCCAGCACCTTGAGCTTCGCTGGCACCCAGCCGCACCACGGACAGCCCACTCCCAGAAGCTCTTCCAGGGGACTCCGTTTACCGCACTGCGGACAGTTCTCTTTGGGGATCTGGGCTTCTTTCCAGGCCTCCGTCTCCATGTTGGTTCCGGAGGGTAGTTCGAGGCCATACCGAGCCGCTGTCTCGAGCGAGCACAGCACCGCTCTGATCTTGATGTTCAGCAACTCCACGTCGACTATGGAGATGGTGATGTCGGCGTCGATCACCAAGCCCTTGTCCAGGATACGATCGATCACGTCCGCCAGCGTCCCCGTGCTGGGGGCCTGCGCGCCATCAATGTTCTGAGCTTCCATGTCTCTGCTTCCTTTTCAGTCTCGTCGCCGGCAGGTGCAGGTCTCGCCTGGAGCCGGGTTCGCAACGGCGACTGACATTAGACGCCCCAGCGGGGCAAACAGCTTGGGCGAGACGTTGAGGACCCGTTGAATCCAGGAGCCGGCCGGCCCCAGGGCAGCGGCGATCAGGTCGTTCAGCGCCCCAATACCCCTGATCTGCTGAGCCAGCAGCGGCACCTCGGTTATGGCCACGTCCGCCGGCCCGCGCAGCTCACGTATGCAGCTCTGCTCCTCGCGCCGGCGCGCGCGGCAGAACGGGCAGGAGGCCGGGCTGGACGTGACCATGTTGATGACCAGGTCGCGACAAGACACGCCCAAGCGCTTCAGAGACGCCAGCAGTCTGTGGGTCTCGGCAACCGCCATCGTTTCCGGGATGGTCACCGCGACAAACGTGGTCTGATCGGCGTTGATCAGTGCTTCCTGGACACGGCGAATATCACGCGAAAGCTGGACAAGTTTTTCACCGATGTTGGTCAGGTTGATGACGGTCTGGTGCTTTATGATGATTCTGAAGATGGCCTTCAGCCATTGCCGGGCCAACTCGGGCATCTCCAGGAAACGGAGCAGGTGTCCGGTGGGCGCCGTATCGAGCACGACTACGTCATAGGCATCGGACAGGTCCAGCATCTCCACCAGGGCCATGATCTCGTCCAGACCCGACGGCCAGACCGAGAGGAGCTCGTCCATGACCTCCCGGTCGAAGCGCAGTTCCACATTCCCCGCGATGTCGAAAGCCCGCGCGATATCCCGGCGGTATTCGTCTATATAGGCCTTGAAGAGGTCCTCCGCGTTCAGCTCCTTGGCCTCCAGCAGGCCTGGGGCGTTTATACGGACGGCCTGGTTGCCTACGGAACAGTCAAGGCAATCGGACAACGAGTGGGCCGGGTCGATCGAGAGCACCAAGACGCGATCCTTGGGACGCTGCGCGGCAATCTTCAGGGCCATTGCAGCGGCCAAAGAGGTCTTCCCCACGCCGCCCTTGCCGCCAAACAGAATGAACTTGCAGTTTCTATGCAGCAGCTCGGCCAAGGGTGTCTGCCGATGCCTGAGCGACTTGCCGACATCTATCGCCGGCGTGTCTTCCGTCGGTGCGCCGGCCGCCTCGGCGCCGAATACTGCCGCGCCGAAGCGCTCCAGCTTTCCCACACCCCGGACCTGGCCGGCCAACAGCGGCACGCGCACGAGGTTGAACGGCTCGAAGTCCTGACCGATCCGGTCGAGCCAGGAGACCGCCTCGACGTGTCTGGCTCGACAGAAGGGGCAGTCTCTGTCAGCCGGAACGCGGTTGATGACGAGGCTGCGAACGGCTATGCGCATGTTGGCGAGCGTATCCACCAGGCGTCGGGTTTCGGCGACGCTGAGTGGATCGGCGTTGGCCACGGGGACGAATTCAGTGGAAGCGGAGTTGTGCAGCAGGTCTCGTACGCGGCACACGTCGGCACGGAGCGTCTTGAGAAAAGCATCCACCGCGTCCGGTGTGCAACGTCCGGCGAATGTGCGCTGCATGTACTTATGTTTGCGCTGCATGAGCGAGTAAGCGTGCACCCAGCTCTCCATCACCTCCGGCAACGCCAGCAGCCTGAGCGTATGTCCGGTGGGCGCGGTATCCATGATGATGAGCTGGTACGTGTTTTCCTTCAGAAGGTTGGCCAGTTCCCTGACGGCGATTATCTCATCGAGCCCCGGTAGCGGTAAGTCGACTATGTTCTGGGCATCCTCATCGTCCAGAAAAGTCCCGCGGTCAATCAGCGCCTTCAAGACCCTGTCGTATTGCATGTGGAAGCGGCGGTCCGCCTGCGGGGCATCCAACTGACGGACCCACAGGTTGTCGGTTCCCGGCACGGCCACGGGGTCGTCCGTGACAAACACATCCAGACTGTCGGCCAGTGAATGGGCGGGATCGGTCGATACCAGCAGAATCCTCCGCCGTGGCCTTCGCCGCGCCAGATGGATGGCCGTCGCTGCCGCGGAGGTGGTCTTGCCGGCGCCGCCTTTGCCGCCGAAAATCACCAGGCGCAAACTCTCCTCGTTAGCCAGTAAGCCTGCCACTACCCTATTACTCCTCTTCCCCCGGGGTGAACGTATCGCCACGCTTGCGCATGCGCGTGCGGCTGAAGTCCGTCACGTTGCCGCCATCGTCCAGGCTCACCTCATAGGTCGCCAGGATGTCCTGCGAATCCGGCAGGGACTTCTTCTCAACCGCCTCCAGTGCCACACGCCAGACACCCTCGTCGTCCTTGACGGCGGACAGCGTACTGCCGAGTTCCAGGCCGGTCATGTCGCCAAGCTGTTCTCTCGCCTTTTGAATCAGTTCATGCATTATCACTGCCACAGGCTTGCTCCTTGTAGTTGGGATGGTCTCTAGTCCAATCCGCGCTCTTCCTTGTATTCCCTGATCACCTTGAGTCGGGCCATCAGGGCGTCTTCCCCTTCCTGGTATTCATCCTCGGTGATTTCGTCGAGCTCGAAGCGCATTTGCAACTCCAGCAACTGCTGACGGACCTTGGATTCGTCGGTCAGTTCCTCTTCCGCGTGTTCGTATAACTTCTTGCCGATCCAGTGGACTGCCTTGAAGGGGGCCAGTATGATGTCATCGAGGATTAATGCCACGGTCAATCGTCCCAGGTAATAATGATTTCGATGAAATTCGACGGCGGTACCGGGCCAATGTATTTCAGTTTGACCCCTCCCGCCCGCTCATCGTCGAACTTCGTCAGCGCACCCCCAAAGTCGCCCTGTCGGTGTTTCTTGACCAGCAGGGCCAGATTGGCGAACATTTTGTCACCGAAAGTCTTGTTCGTGCGCGAGTCCACTATCATGTTGTCAACTTGCTTCAACAGCTTCCTTTGGACGCGCTCCTTCTTTGCATCCAAGGCCTTCTTGACCAATTCGCCCAGTCTGGCCTCGGGAGCGAGGCCGGCTTCACGCTGGCCGGATGCCTTGCCGGCCTTGGTGCCGAGCATTCTCCTGCGCAGGCGCTTGATGTCGTAATCGGCCCGCACAATCTCGCCGAAAACGGTCTCCATGTTGGTCCACAATCCCTTGACCCCAAGTTCCACGCGGCCACTGAAGATCTTCAGCAGCCCGGTGAATTCCTCCAGGCGCTTGGTGAGCACATGGTTGACGATGCGGCTATCGGCGTCGGCGGACCCGTCGGGCTTGTCCTCGGCGATCGTGTCGAACCTGACCGGCAGGACGGTGTATCCACGCTCCATGACCGCTTCCATCACGTGCTGGTGCCTCAGAGTGTTCACGCGTGAAATCTCGAATTTCTTCTCCGGGGTGCGGCTGACGACAGCGGAGATCCCCTTGTAGGGCATCGCGAAGCACTCCGAGTCATTCCCAAGGCCCAGCGGACCGAAGAGAGCCGGCTCAGCGCAGTCGGTGATACAATAGATATAGCGTCGCGGGCCCCAGTCCTTCTGTTGGTCCGGCTCGACTGCCGGGCGCGGTTCGCTAGTTAACGTGGCCGTCGACACGTTCATGCTCCTCTAGTGGGTTGCTCAAACGCCCAGGGGCTCCAGACGTTCCGATTGCTCGGAAGCGCCTTTGGAGACACCGGCCCTGAGCCGTATTTCGGGCAGGGACCTGACCTTGACGATCAGCGCCCCGCCTGTGCCGGCGGGGGGCGTCGGTTTCCAATTCAAGGCACACTCTTCCAGAAGCTCGTGCGCGGCGACGAGCTCCTTCATGCGGTCAGCCGCGTCGGCGTCGGGATTCCTGTCGGGGTGAACCTCTTGCAGCATTCGGCGATAGGCCGCCTTGATTTCCGCCGGACCGGGCGATTCGCCCAATCCGAGCAGTTGCCGCGCGGCATCCAACTCGTCGGCATCAACGGCCCGCACCTCCGCGGTCGCGAAGCTGTACGGCGGCAGCGGACCAACGCAGCGAAAATCGAGCCGATCTTCGTAATCGCGGTTGAGCTGATCGACGAACTGGTCAAATGAAGCTTCGTCGCTTCGGTCGATCAAGAGAGCCGCGTTGAGGATCATCGAGTCATCCTTGGTTTCGTTGACCACGATGCGGGGCCACAGCGCCCGCAAAGCCACGACCAGTTCGGCTGCGATCCGGCCGCGCCGCTCATCCAGCAGCCTCTTGGTCAAGTGCCCCAGCCGGAGGCGCTGTTCCATCGTCGCTTTCCCCCCGGCGACGATCTTGGCCTTCATCAACGTAACCGCCGGGTCAGCGGCGATCTCGGACAGGATGGCCCGAAGGTCCGCCCACGAGGCGACCAGGTCCAGCTCGAACTTGCCGGCGTATTCCTCCAGGGCTCGGCTGAACACCTCCCGCCCGGACTGAAGGATGCCCGGAACCTGCTCCTCGTCCTCCGCATAGGTGCCGAACTTCATCGGAATCACCGCTGAGTCGGGCATCACCCGCTCGAGAACGCGCTGGTGTTCGGCTAGGTATTGAAGCATCTTCTCGGCCGGGAGGTCGGGAAAGTGAATGCGCTCGGCCGGGCTGGCAACCATGGCAAGCGCGCCGTGTGTCACCACGCGGACGTTGCCGCCGTCCATCCCGATGGGACCGAAGCTTCTCGCCTTGTCGGCCGGCATGATACCGTAGAGATAACTGCATTGCGTTGACATGGCTGACTCCAGGGTCTGCTAAAGTTCGTTTTCCTTCGTGGCTGATCCCGACGTACGTCGGGACGCCCCGCCCTACGGATAGTTGGCAACGCACACTGCGCGTGGGGCGCCGCGATGGGCGAAGGGCAAGAGCGCTTTCGAGCCTCTCACCTTGATGTTATAGATGCCTTCCTCGACTTCCAGGAGATACCCGCTCTTCACCAGCATTTGGATTTTCGGCTTCACATACTCAAGCGTGACGCCCATAACGCGGGCGATCGTGGGCGCATCGGTCCGGCGTCGCTCGGCCACAATCCGTACTATCTGAGTTTCCGTACCAGTCATTGCACACCTTCCATCGCTTACGGTTGAGTGAGCATCTGTCGGCCCGCAACGCCGCGTACTAGGCGATGCTCACGTCCAAGCGTTCCACGTTTAGGCCGCGAACTTCTGGATCAGCTTAGTGACCTCGTCCTTGACGTTCTGGTCGGGCATTATCTCCATGCGCGACGAATCCAGCACGTCATGGCAAAGAAGAACGAAGTTTGCGTCGTTGACCTTGGCTTCGGCCTCATAGGCCTGCAGTACGGTGGCGATGATGATCGATGCCCGGACCGTCGCCGGACAGACCTCATCGCCCCTGCGGTCGGTCAGCTCCGAGTCGCGGAGGCCGCGCACGATATCCACGATCCGTGTAGCCGTGGTATCACTGACCCCGGCCTTGGCCACCGTGATGGCGATCTCGGTCTCGCGGTCATAGTGCCCGAGCTTGATCGTAACCATGCGGTCCAGGAGGGCGTCGGCGGCCCGGTGCACGCCGGCGTATTCCGCCGGGTTGCTGGTGAAGATCGCGTGGAAGTTCGGGTGCACGCGCACGAAGGACTGGTCGCCCCGCCCGGACGGCATGTCCAGGACGCGCTCTTCCAGGACGGAGAGCAGGCTGTTGTTGGCCTCGGCCCGGCTGCGGGTGAACTCGTCGTACACCAGCGTGAAACCGTACTTGCAGGCCACCGTCACCCGATTGTCCACCCACATCGACGAGACCGACTGATCCAGCTTCTTCACCGAGTGAATGAAGTTGTCCATAACTTTCTTGTGCTTCCACCCGTAGCTCCCGCCGACCATGTCGGTGGTGCCCAACTCCTCGTCGCCGTGTGTCAGGATAATGGGCCGCCCGATCTGGGCCGCGATGTAGAGTGCCAGGCAGGTCTTGCCCGTCCCCGCCGCGCCGGTCAGGTGGACCGGGTATCCGGCACCCAGATAAGCCAGAGAGCGGTTCACAATACTGTCCACCATGGGCGTCCTGACGACGCCCGGCTGGTCCTTTTCGATCTCAATCGGCGTAACACCGTCGGTTGCTGGCATGATTTGTTTCCTTTCTTTAAGACTGTCTCTTGGCGCTTGGCGGACCGTGTCCGCCGGCCACTTATCGCTTCACTTACGCACGCTGGGGCCGTTCGTACATGGCCGCTTCGCGTTCGGCCCGCTCGGCCTCCAGTTCCTCTTCACGTTTCAGGTCATAATACCGGCCGGTGAAATGCTTGATCGCGGCATACTCACCCGTTGCGCATCGCGGGCCGTTCTTGCGCTTGTGAGCCCTCACCCAGATGTCGTAGGTGTCTCCGGTCGAGTGCTTCACCTTTGATTCTCTACCTGTTGAGTACTTCATGGTCTTTCTCCGTTGGTCTCTGAAGATCTCTATGTGAGCCCCGTCAAGTTTTTACTTGTGAGGCCTTCGTATGGCCCGGGGCACCGGTTTCCATTCGAGCGCCTGTTTCCTCTTTTTCTCGACCATTTCGTGCTCCTCCTCGGGGGCCACTGATGGGCCGTGCCAGGGCGGCTGGAAAGGCTTGCCGGTCCCCGGCTCCTTGCCGCCGGGCAGGAGCTTCTTGTTGGGGTCCCTCTGTTTCACGACGTTCGGGCCCTCCTGCGGCTTCTCTGGGACCTTGGTGATAACGCCTGAGCCGCGGCAGAGGCCACAGTACAGTGCCTGACCGGGCTGCCTCCCGCGCCCCCTGCAATCCGGGCACCTCTCGATCGGCGGTTTCACCCTGTTGAGCCCAACGCCGCGGCAGACCGGGCAGGTTATATCGCTGCCCGTGGGAACATGAGCCCGGCCATGGCAGTACGCACACTTCACCAGGGGAGGTTTCACCTTCACGGTCCCCTTACCGCGGCAGACGGCGCATACATTGCCGTGCACCAGGCCTGTCGCCTTACAGAAGGCGCAATCGAATTCCCCGCCGTACAGCAAGTTCGGGAGCCTATGTTTCCCACCCACGTGTGCTGCTGACTTGCTGGTTACACCTGCCGGGTGAAAAACGAGAGTGGGCTTCCCGGTCGTGTTCTGGTCCTCTACTCCCGTCGCCGGCGGCGCGGGGATGGTGGCCGTCGCCGCCGGCTCGCCGCCCGCGAGGGTCTCGAGCGGGGGCGCGTCCACAGGTTTCAGTACTTTAGTCACATCCCAAGCCATTAGTAGACCTCCTCTTCGACTGTCCTGACCGTCCCGGGCTTCATGGTGACGGGCCGCTTCGGTTTTTGTTGGACTCCGAACCACATGTCCTGCCGCAGGTCGGCGCCGCAGTCGGGACAGAAGGCCTGTTGGTACTCGTACCGGAATCCCAGTCCGCATTGCGGGCATTCATACGACAGTTTTTGGCCACAATCGGTGCAGAATTCCTTGCCCGAGAAGGTGTGGACGCCGCACTTGGGACACGTAAAGGTGTCCCTTCCTCTTCTGGGCCACTCCATGCCGGGAGTGTGTTTGTTGAATGCTCTCATCTCCTCGGGGATCTTTTCCGCCGTGAATTTCTCTTTATGCTCCCAGGCCATGTTCATTCTCCTGTTTGGGTGCAAGGTTGTTGCCCTGCACGGCCCTTGGTATCAGCCGGCTTGAATCTTTCCGGCCCTTGGCGCTCGCCCTGCAATGCGCCCGGTCTTACGATGGCAGCTTGGCACCACAATCGGTGCAGAACATCTTGTCCGAGCTCGTGTGAACCCCGCACCGGGGACAAATGAAGTTCCTTCCTTTTCTGTACCACCGCGTGTAGGTGCGGTCCTGATCGTATTCCTTTTTTTTTTCCGCTTTGTCTTCCTCAAGCTTACCTCGCAGATCAAAGGGCATGTTGATTCTCCTGTTCAGGAGCGAGCCTATAGCCGCCTAGGCACGGTGGCGACAACGTGGCTGCGGCCCTGCGGCCGGGAGCGTCCCCAGATCGACCGGTCGTTTTCCGGCAGCTCTATCTGTCTTATTTGCTCGTCGAGCCAGGCCAGCCTGCGGTTGGCTCTCCCCAGCTCTTTCGCGCAGCGGCGCCGCTTGAGGCTCAGCGTGTACTCATCGCAGTCAAACTCCCCCTGGGCGAGCCCCAGGGAGGTTGCCATGCACTCCACCGCCCGTATCTGTCGCTTGGCCCTTGGGTGTTCTTGTTCCATGGTCATTGACTCCTGTCTGCGTGGCGGGTGAATCCTGTCGTACCGGCGCGCGGCTGCCCGCCGGCACGTCCGGCGAAACGGGTCATCGCGGGCCCCCGTCCCCGGCGTACCACTTCTGCTCTTCCGGCAGCTTGATCTTGCCGATGGCCTCGTCTATCATCTTGAGCCTTCCCTCGGCTTGATCCCTCCCTTTCAGCCAGCGGGCGCGGTCGCGCTTCAGCGCGTACAGCTCGATGTACTCCTGTCCCTCGACGTAGGGCTTGGAGTGAAGGCGACACCCCATGGCGGTCTTGAGGTTCTCCAGTGTGCCGATCTTCCTCTGTTTTTTCTTCTGTGGTTCTTCTGCCATCGTTATTGACTCCAATTCTCAGGTAGTCCCACGGTATTCGGTGGAGCAAAGCCTTTTTGATTTGACAACGGGGACACCAGGCCCTCGCCTCCCTGGAGGACAGAGGAGGGACGAGGACTCTGGTTGTCCCCGGAGTGCGTGACGCCAAACGCAGCCAAGAATGTGTTTAGCGCCCTTACCGTTCGGCGAAGGGGAGTTCCACTCGCTGCGGCCCGAGCGCAAGGAAAATGCGCCGAACAGTCCGTATATACAAAGCCTCGCAGATCCCCCCGGGCCGCGGGCGGCCCCATTGCATGTCGGCGACCCGCTCCGGCGCGTCCAGGCGCGCCGAAGTGAATCGCTGGGACAGATGCGTCCCGCGGACTTGTCGATGGTCCGACCAGGTCGTCGATCGCGCAGCCGGTTGTCTTGACTTGAACGCATGACACGTGCGATTCCTTTTCTTCGCGCCCGCCGGTAAGCGGCGGGGGCTAATGCACGGGTCGGCCGGAGGGGCCGAAGGCACTGTCCTTCGACGCCTCAATGTCTCACTACGTCTCCTCTGCTGCGCCGCCCTGCGAGTCGGTGCTGTTATCCTGGGCGGGCACAGTTGCCTTCTCGGTTGACTTCTCAGTGACCAGGCCGGTGCCCCGACAGAGGACGCAGGGCAAGCGGGCCCCGTGCCTCTTGCCGCGCCCATCACACTCCGGGCACTCGGCCACCGGTCCGGGCACGGTGACGTGCCCGGTGCCCTTGCACACCCCGCAGCTCAGTTTGGTGCCACGCTGCCTGCCGGTGCCGTGACAGTAGGCGCAGGGGTAGGCGGGCTTCCGCACGCTCACCTTCGTGCGTCCGTTGCACACGGGGCACTTGGACAGCACCGACATAACCCCGAACGGGTCTACGCCCACCCCGTCGCAGAAGGCACACTTGACGACCATCATCTCCTCGGGCGGCGTCGTGCGGCGAGCCGCTTTCCGTTTGACAGCTTTTCGCTTTGCCTTCTTCTCAAGTACTTTTGTTGGCACGGTTTTGTGCCTGGAGATCAGGCCGGCACCTTTGCACAGCCCGCAGGGCATGTTCGTCTTCGGCTCCCGGCCGCTGCCGTCGCAGTTGGGGCATTGGGTTGTCGGCCCGGCCAGATGGAGGACCCCTTTCCCGTGGCAGGTCGTGCACGTCAGCCGCGTGCCGGGCTGGTTGCCCGTGGCGTGGCAATAGGCGCAGGAAACGGTGGGCTCCTGCACATGGACCTTCCCGCGTCCGTTGCAGACGGGGCAGTTGGATTCCTGCGACATAACCCCGAACGGGTCCACGCCGGTCCCGCTGCAAAAGGCGCAGTCGATTTGCGTGCCGACCCCGGCCGGCGTCGTGCCGGCCGCCGCTCGTTTCGCAGCTCTTTCTTTTGCCGCCGCCTTTCGTTCGGCCGCCGCCGCCGTCACCTCTTTTGGCACGGATGTATTCTTGCCGAGCCACCCGGCGCCCTTGCACACCCAGCAGGGCAGATTCATCTCTCCCGGCTCCTTGCCGGTGCCGTCGCACTGGGGGCATTCGGTTGTCGGCTCGGCCAGGTGCACAACGCCTTTCCCGCGGCACGCCTGGCAGGTCAGGCGTGAGTGCGGCTGCTTGCCCGTGGCGCCGCAAAAGGCGCAGGGGACGGTGGGCGCCTGTACATGGACTTCCCGGTGCCCGTTGCAGACCGGGCACTTGGATCTCTTCGACATGACGCCGAACGGATCCTTGCCCGTCCCCTTGCAAAACGCGCACTTGACTTTCGTAGTCACCACAGCCATTTTCTTCCGAACTACCACGCGTAATCTCCTCGCGCCACATGCTGCCGGGGCTTGTTTCGGCACTGCCCGTTCTCGTTCGACCGGCCATCGGTCCGCCGGTTCCGGATCAGCTCTTCCAGGCTCCTTCGCCGCCGGCGTTCCACTGGGAGTATTTGGTTGTCGGGCCGGCCCACTCGGCGTATTCGGTTGTCGGCTCGGCCTGGTGGACAACCCCTTTCCCGCGGCACTTCAGGCAACTCATCTGCGTGCCGGGCTTCTTGCCCCTGCCCTCGCATTCGGGGCAGGGGACGAAGGGCTCCTGCACATACACTACCTTGCGCCCGTTGCAGACCGGGCACTTGGAAATCTTCGCCACAACGCCGGTTCCCCGGCAGAATGCGCACTCAGCTTTGGTAAGCGTCACAGCCATTCTCTGGCGACCTCCTCAAGCCCCAAGCTGCCGGGGCTTGTTTTGCCACTGCCCGTTCTCGTTCGACCGGCCATCGGTCCGCCGGTTCCGGATCAACTTCTCCAGCGTCCTTCGCCGCTGCTGTCCCACCACTGGCCGTATTCGGCTGTCGGCTCGGCCTGGTGGTGGACAACCCCTTTGCCGCGGCACTTCATGCACGTCAGCCGCGAGCCGGGCCTCTTGCCCCGGCCATCGCAATCGGCGCAGGGGACGTAGGGCTCCTGGACGTAGACTATCCGGCGCCCGGCGCAGACCGGGCACTTGGAACCCCTCGCCATAGCGCCGGTCTGATCCACGCCCGTCCCGTTGCAAAAGGCGCACGTCGCTTTGCTAAGCGTCACAGCCATCTTCTGGCGACCTCATCGAGCCCCAAGCTGCCGGGGCTTGTTTGGAAAGTCCCTGTTCTTGCTGTGGACCGACCATCAGTCCACCGGTTCCGTGGACACCGGCGCCGCCTGCCGCGCGCCTTGCGTCGGCAGGTCGGCCCGGTTCCGGATTTAACCCTTCTTCGCCCGGACCTCTTCGAGTCTTTGATTTCCCTCTAGGGGTAGTAGCTCTCTGTCTCGGGCGTCTTCTCTGTCTCGGCCGGCTCAGCCGCGGCCACGGCCGGAGGGCCCGCCTTCACATGGGTCTCGGCCGGGCTCGGCGCCGCCACCTGCTGTTTCCGTTT
Source organism: Phycisphaerae bacterium (assembly GCA_023128695.1). GTDB lineage: Bacteria > Planctomycetota > Phycisphaerae > UBA1845 > Fen-1342 > JAGMDK01. The sequence continues at coordinate 1,597 of JAGMDK010000130.1, read as the reverse complement.
GGGCGGCGTTCTGCCGGTCGGGGCGAAGCGGGCGGTCTTATTCCTCTTCATCTCGTCGTCCTTCGCCGACCCTCGCAGGACCGCGCGGTAGTCATTGTCGGCCTTCTCCCGCTCGACCCTGGTTCTCTCCATCTTCTTGAGCCACTCATTCTGTTTCTTGAAGGCCGCGTCCCTCTCGTTCTGAAGGTCGGCGTGCCAGGCATCCTCTTTCTTCTGCCGCCTGGCCCGGTCTTTCACCAGCCCCTTGTTCATTTCCTTGTCGGCCTTCTCGCGCCTGATTGTCTCGGCCCTGGCTTTGGCCCCACTTGTGAATCCCTGAGGCATGGTCTGATTCTCCTTCTCGGCGTTGTTCCACTCGGCTATCCGTGTATCGTTCCGTTTGTGCGAAGCTGTCCCAGCCTGGGCTACGTATTCGGCCAGCGCTTGGTCTTGCGGTCGTAGAAGCCCCATGGGTTGTTAGTCGTCTTTCGCAGCGCCCCCCGCGAATCATTGTCCGCCTTCTGCCGCTCCAGCCTGGTGTTCTCCATGTTCTTGAGCCACGCGCACTGCTTCTTGAAGGCCATGTCCCTCTCGTTCTGGAGCCCGGCGTGCCAGGCATTCTCGTTCTTTTGCCGTGTGGCCCTCTCTCTCACGAGTTCCCGGTACTTCTGTTTGTCCTCGTACTCGCGCTTGATTGTCTCGGCCCTGGCTTTGGCTCCACTTGTGAATACCTGAGGCATGATCTGGTTCTCCTTGTTCGGCGTTGTCCTACTCGCTTGCCTGTGTATCGTTCCGTTTGTGCGAGGCTTTCTCAGCCTTGTCCTCCGGCCCTATCTGCCTCGATGTTCTCCTGCCCTGATCCACTCTTTCTCCAGCTTCTCCCGCTCCTTCCGGTCCGCCTTGAGCGCCTTTTGCCACTCCAGTTCTTTGAGCCTGCGCCTCTCGGTCTCGCTCGCGGCCTTGGCGGCCGCTGCCGCGTTCCGCCTCGGCCAGTCCTTCATCCAGCCTTTCAAGGCCGTCGGCCTCTCCGGCTTGGGCTCGGGCTTGCGCGCTTGCATAGGCTCGCGCTTGGGCCACTCGGACTTGTGCTCCGGCTCACGCTCCGGTTTGGGATCAGTTGTCTCTTCGTCCGGCACGATCAATTCTCCTTCTTAGCTTTGGTCCGCTTCGCCTTGTCGTTCCAGGGCCGCCTGAACCACCTATCGTTCTCCCGTGACACTGACACGGCGCCCGCTCAACTCTTGTCTTTGTTGCGTCGGACGATGTTAAGCGTCTCCTGCCAGGCGGCGGCGCGCTCGCGCCCTTCCTCCTCGACCTCTTTGATCAAGGCCTCGTTCTCCGCGGCCTTCTCGGCAATCATCGGAGGCACCTCGGCTCTCAGCGCCTGGTTTTCCGCGGCCTTCTCGGCCAGCATCGGAGGCACCTCGGCTTTCAGGGCTTCGTTCTCCGCGCGCTTCTCGGCGATCATCGGAGGCACCTCGGCCCGCAGGGCTTCGTTCTCCGCGCGCTTCTCGGCGATCATCGGAGGCACCTCGGCCCGCAGGGCCTCGTTCTCCGCGCGCTTCTCGGCGATCATCGGAGGCACCTCGGCCCGCAGGGCGGCGTTCTCCGCGGCCTT
>JAGMDK010000013.1 GCA_023128695.1 Phycisphaerae bacterium | reverse complement strand
CGCCGAACACGGACTTCGTGGCGCTCGCGGCGGGCGTGTACCACAATCTCGGCCTGAAGGCTGCGGCGTCGCCCGTTTGCCGCGGCGACTGCAACTGCGATAGTGTGGTCAGTTGGCGCGACATCGAGTTCTTCCGCGCCGCGCTTGACGACAACGTGACGGCCTGGGAGGCCATGTTCTTACCCGGCGAGCCAACCTGCCCGTTCGAGAACAACGACGTCAACGACGACGGCACCGTCAACTGGCGCGACATCGATCCATTCGTTGCTTTGATGAATACGACCTGTCCGTAATAGGCCAACAAATGTAGCGGCCGGGCTCCGTACCGGCCGTAGACTGACCAAGTGGGCTTCGGGACCTGCGGCCGGTTACGGGGTCCGGCCGCTACATCGGACTCGGCCGGTACGGGGCCCGGCCGCTACATCGGACTCGGCCGGCACGGGGTCCGGCCGCTACATCGGACTCGGCCGGTACGGGGCCCGGCCGCTACATCGGACTCGGCCGGTAGAGCCACCCTCCCCGACTTCGTGTACTTCGTGCCCTTCGTGGTGGAACATTGAACCACGAAGGGCACGAAGACCACGAAGAACCGGGTAGGGTTCGCTGTGCGGACCACCTGATCGGGAAATGGTGAAAGGCCCGCAAAGCGGACCCTGCGGACTCTGTCCCGGCCGTAGAACACGGGGACACGCTTTTCCGAGATGACGTCCGGGACGGAGCCCGGACGCTACATTTTTTTCGCTGGTGCGAGATAGGAATCTCGCACCAGCGTCGATCGTGCGACAACGAAGAGCCGCGGGCTTCAGCCCGCGCGGTCTTTCGATCGCGCAAGTGGCGCGAGATTGCGTACAGTCATATAGATTTTAAGGAGAGGAGGATTGCAGCCCGCTCGGGGAGAGAGGGACGGACAGTTGCTTTCCCTTTTGCCGCGGCGGCCACGTCTGCATCTGTCCCAGCTTGAGCAGTAAAGGACGCCGGCAGGTCGGGTCAACCGAGGCGGCGTTGCTCTCCCAACCCAAGGGATTAGGCAGTGCGCTCCCGTCGAGCACGACCGTGGCGCCCTCTTCGTCCCCGTCGCCGAGGCCCCCGTCGCCGAACAGGTCGTATTGATCACAGTTGGTCGTATCCCACCGGTTTCGTCCGGAGTTAGAGTTCGTCAATCCGGAGTTTATCTCCACGCAATAGGTCTGGGTCGTGTCTTTACATACGTTGTTGGAGACGTTGTAGGTGTACGTGTGGCCGTTCAAGGTGGGCTGCAACTTGAATGGGACGCCGCAGTAGTCGAATATGTTCGCACAGGCGACCACGCTCGTGTGGCCGGTCAGGCTCGCGTGCTCGTAGACAGCGGCGGCGGCGGCCGTGTCGGTATGGATGCTATCGAAATAGTTGCCCTCCAGGCGCCAGTCCCTGTTCCCCTCGAACACGCAGCCATAGAACGCCGTGGCGGGCGCTGCCAGGGTCCGGATCCAATTGTTGCGAACCAGCAGATTGACGCCGTCGGAAACACGAATCACACCTCTTCCGCCCGCCCGCGACATATCAGCCAGGATGCAATTTTCTTCGACAATGATGTTATCGCCTTCGAGCCACATGACTTCCGTGTCCCCCCCCGTATCCCGTGGCTGTCTCAGGATATAATTATTGCGCACGACGTGTTGGTCGTTGCGACGCAGGTTCACGGCCCGCCCGCCGTCCAAGTTAATGATCACATTGTTTTGGATGACCAGCGCGGACGCATCCGTCCCGCCCGCGACCGAGGTCGCGTTGATCGCGGTGCCGAAATCGGTCTTGCAAACCTCGTTCCACTCAATACGCACGCCGGTCAGCCCATCGACGTACATCTTGATGCCTTGTGTAGTCCGGCACTCGCGGATCACGCCGTTATCCGTGTCGGCGAGCAGGAACGCATTCGTATCCACGCCCCGCAGGAAGGCCCCCGCGCATTGGCCGGTGTGGTAGGTATCTCCGCTGGTGCGAATATAGGCGCCTAGAACAACGACCGGCGTGTAGCCCTCACCCTGGATCGCCTGGCCCTGAGAAAGCAAGATCGTCGCCTGCTCCACCAGCAGCGTGAACCCGCCGTGCGACGTGATGGTCTGGTTGGTGTTGGTGGGGCCGGGGTCGCCCATCCAGGGATTGATTAGATGGCAGGAACTGCGGGGCCGGTATTCGGTTGAACCGTCGCAGGAGAAGAGATCCGAGTCGCCATTCGCCATATCCAGGCGGGTGAACGTCGACCGGGTAGCCGCGTCCGAAACCCATAGGTAGAGCCCGCGGACGCTGTCGCCGATGATATTACGCACCTTGAGGTCGTCAGCGCTGACGTTGCAATCGTCGAAGAACAGCAGCGCCTGGCGGTCGTTGTGTGTAACGGCGGTGACACCGGTGCCGTCGAAACCGATGTCACTGATCGTCACGTCGCGGGCGGTCCCGGCGCCGTCCATCAGCAGCGAGCCGGTGATCGTGGTGTTGCCCGGCCCCGCCCCGAACAGGGAGACCGGGGGCGGATTGAGCGGCTCCGAGGATTCATCGTAATCACCAGGCCCGATGTGGATCGCAGCGCCCAAGTCCGCCACGGCGCATGCCTGGCGGACAGTCGCGAAGTACCCGCCGACACGGCAGGCTTTCTGAGCACCGGCCGTCACCTGGGGCGCGACGGTGATCACGTCCGGATCCCCCCCGACGTTGCAAGCGGTGACGATTGTCCACTGTGGGGTGCCACTCACGTCCCAGCAGAGGTAGTCGCCGACCAGCACGCCGAACCAGCCGCCGCCGGAGAGGTCTTCGATATTGCTATCGGCCCCGTTGTCACTCGCCGTCGCTCCGCCGGCCCCGGCCGAGAGACTGTAGACGGGTCCGTCGTCCACCCCCACGCGTCCACTGGGCCCGCCGCCGTTCGTATCGCTTGCGTTGGCCCCCTGCGAGACATACCAGTCCACCGCCGCCGGTCGCGCCGGCAGCCCCAACAACAGCCCGAGTCCGATTGCGATTCCGCCGCACAGCATCGTTTGTCCCCTTTCAGCAACCCACACCTTCCCTCGCTCATTGTATCTTCCAGACGCGTATCCTCAAGGGTAAAGCGGGGCGGGTGGGAACGTGGGGGGTGGGCGTCAGGAAAGTGGG
>JAGMDK010000129.1 GCA_023128695.1 Phycisphaerae bacterium | reverse complement strand
CAACGCCGCAAAGAACTCCGCGATCACCTCCGTATCGCGACACTCGAAACGGCGTGTTTCCAGAACTTTGCGGGCTTGGTCCATGACGCACAATACGATAAGATTTTTGTGGAGGTCGACGCCGACGAACTTTTTCACGGTTTTCTCCTTGTGTGGAAACAGACGGTTCTTCGAAACACGAAACAAACCTTGGTTTACCACGAACTCAAGGAACCTGGAACCCGTCGGCTCGACCTCCGCTTCATAGTTTCACCCCGTTCGCCGGCCCCGATGGAGTGAGGCTCGGAATGCGAACATCCCCGCGGCGAGCCGGCGAAACGGGATGGGGCACCCAGGCCGACGTTTTCACTTTGACGTAACAGCGGTGTTTGACCGCCGCGTTGGACATCTGTACGCTAAATGACCGTGTGCAATAGTGCGCCAGTTCGGTGTGCGAAAGGCCGCGCGGGCTTCAGGCCCGCGGCTCTTCGTTGTCGCACGATCGCGCACGGTCATTTAGCCGCACCGGTTGCCGTGAGGTGAGATTTGGAATGATGCCGGGAGCAGAAGCCGACCTGTGAGTGCTCGAAAAGCCAAAGCGCGTCCCGCCGTCGAGACCGCCCGCCAGACCGATCCGTCGAAGGAACCGTGGCCGGAACAGATCGCCTCTTTCGTCGGGTTCTTCATTTACCTGCTGATTCTCAAGACCTTCTTCCTGCCGCTGTTCATCATCCCGACCGGGTCGATGGCGGAGACGTTGTACGGGGCGCACACTCTGAACACCTGTCCCAACTGCGGCACCGAGTATCCCGTCGGGTGGAAAATCCCGGGCCCGGCCGGTCATCCGTGGGCCGTGCAATGCCCCAACTGTCGCTGGCGGCAGTTTTACGACTCGGGCAATCCGCGGCAATCGCTGCCCGCCCAACTTCAGCCCCACGAGAGAATTACCCAACGGCTCCGGCCTGCCGCGGGCGATCGCATCTTCGTCCACGGTTGGAACTACGGCCCCTACTTCGCGGGTATCAACGGGCTCGGACCCGACCGCTGGGACGTGGTGGTCTTCAAGGTCCCGACCGACGGCGAAACAAACTACATCAAGCGGCTGATCGGCCTGCCGAACGAGACGATCGAGCTCATCGACGGCGACCTCTTCGTCAACGGCCGGATTGAGAGCAAACGCGAGTGCCCGAACATCCAACGGTCGCTGTGGTTTCCCTATTACAACCATGACTATCAGCCCCAGGAACCTTCGTTGCGAGCGGGCTACCACCCTCGTTGGGTGGCGCTGGAGAACGCCGACGCCTGGGCGGGGCTCGACACGCGGGCGGTGCGCTGCGAGAGCCGCGACAACCTCCCGTCCCGAATTCAGTTTGCGACCCTACCGACAATACCGACAATGTGGATAGAGCCCGGCCTGATTGAGGACGTCTATGCCTATGCCTATAACGGCCACGTCCAACGCACCAGCTTACAAGTTGTCAAAGACGTCCGGCTCTCGGCCGAGATCGACATCACGAACCTGGAGCCGGGCGGCTACCTGGAGCTTTGCCTGACCAGAGTCGTCCTGAAGAATGACGGTAGCGGAGATCACCACTTTTACGCCCGCATCAGCCTCGGCGAGGAAGGGGGTAGGTTGCTGGAGCTTCAGTATCAGCGGGGAAAACACGACCGCGACGAGGACCGCAGCAGTTGGGGCACATACGAACTGTTGGCGGGCAACGGGCCCATCCACGTTGCTCTGAGCCACCTGGATGGCACCGTCGCGGTGGAGCTGGACGGCCAGACCGTGCTCGCAGCACCCGCTGAATACACGATCACGCCCGGCGAGGCGCGGGATCATAGCGCCTTGCAAAAATCGCCGCGGCTCCGGATCGCCGCCCAAAACGTCCAAGCGACGTTGCGGCACCTGCTCATCGAGCGCGACGTTTACTACACCAGCAACGTGGGCCACGGGTACTACGGCGTGCAAGGCCATCCGATCGAGTTGCGGGACGACGAGTATTTCCTGCTTGGCGACAACAGTCCGAATAGTCAGGACGCGCGCTTCGCATTCGCTCGACCGGGGCAGGAAGCGGTCGGGCCGCATCTAAAGGGACGCCAGGACTTCCGAGAGGGAACAGTCCCCGGCGACCAGTTGCTCGGCCGGGCGTTTTTTGTTTATTGGCCGGGGTTCCAGCCCTTGACCCCCTGGGGGCCCAATCTCCTGCCCGATCTGGGCCGCGTGCGGTGGATCCGCTAACAGTCCACTTTTTCACAAGAATGTAGCGGCCAAGCCCCGTACCGGCCGTGGGAACGTGGGAACGTGACAAGGTGACAAGGTCTAGTTTCTAGTTTCTAGTTTCTAGTCTCTAGATGTTCCGGCGCTATTGGCCTCGGCGGCTTCAGCCCACACAATTGAGACCCGGTGTGTGAAACAGAACGTACTACATTCCGATCAGAAGAATCCCAGCCTTCGCCGCCGCCCACGGCTGAGCCTGAGCCCGCGGCGTCGCCGCCCGCGGCCTCCCGCGTCGTCGAGATAATTCAGACCGTGCTCACAGGCCTGATTCTCGCCTTCATGATGCGGGCGTTCCTGGTCGAGCCGTTCATCATTCCGACCGGGTCAATGGCCGAGTCGCTGCTGGGGGCACACGCCACGCGCACCTGTCCGGCTTGTGGCTGGGAGTACGATTTCGGCCCGCGCGACAGTGTCTTGCCTTCAGGGATTGGCTTCGAGCCGCCCTATAAGACCCTCTGCCCCAACTGCCTGCTCGGGCTGTATCCAACTGCCGAGGACACGATCCCGAAAGCCGGCGACCGCATCCTGGTGCACAAATGGCCTTACGCACTCGGCCTGTTGGAGCCGCAACGCTGGGACCTGATCGTCTTCCGCAGCCCCAGCAACCCCGCGCTGCACTACATCAAGCGGGTGGTGGGGTTGCCGGGCGAAATAATCGAGATCGTGGACGGCGATATCTTCATCAACAACCAGATTGCCCGCAAGCCGGCCCACATTCAACGCGGGCTGTGGTTCGTCGTGTTCGACCAGGGACACATCGCCAATTCGGCGGCCGTGTCAGGCCAATTACCACGCTGGGTTCCCACGGACCCGACGACGCCCGGCCGGGCCGGCTGGTCAGGCCTGCGGACGCGCGTCATCCGGTATGACGTACTGGACGAGGCCGTGCGAAAGATCAGATTCGAGCCGGACACCGATCACAACTACCTGCAAGACGTTTATGGCTACAACTGCGGTTCTTCAGAACAGTTCACGGGCGAGGAACAGTTCGTGAGCGACGTGCGGCTGGTCTCGGAACTGACGCTCGAAGCGGGTACGGGCTGGTGCCAGTGGGAATTGACGCGGCCGCCCTACCTCTTCTCGGCCAGGTTGCATCGCAACGGAATGCTACAACTGGTTCTCGACCGGTATGAGGACCACGATTCAGTGCCCGCGGTGAAAGCGGCACAACGGCCGCCTTTTGCGTTTGGCCGCCCCATCGCTGTTGAATTCGGACATGTCGATTACCGCGTTTACCTGAAAATCGACGGCAGAGAAGTGCTCACGACCGGCGATGCCGAGTACTCGCCGCACGTGGCGGATCCGCGGGTGGAACAGCGTGAGCACCCCATCTCAATCCGTGTGGCGGCCCAGAATCTGCGGCTCAAGCTGCGTCACCTGCGGATCGATCGCGACATCCACTATACGCGGAGCAGACAGAGTAAGCAGGGCCACGCGGGTAAACCGTTCACGCTACGCGGAGGGGAGTTTTTTGTACTGGGTGACAACAGCCCGAACAGCGAAGACAGCCGCGAATGGGTGCTGGAGGATACGGGACCGCACCTTCCGCCGGACTATCGGCCCGGTACGGTTCAGGCTGACCAGATTGTCGGCCAAGCCGCTTTCGTGTATCTTCCCGGGTTGCTTCCGCTGGACCCGGGCGGTCGCTGGCTGGTACCCGACTTGGGACGTGTGCGGTTTATCCGCTGAGGAGCCCCTGAGGAAGAGCGATTGAATTTGAGTTGTCAACAACGTTGGCCTTGTGTCACGGCACACCTGCGGGGAAACCCTAACAGACCTGATTGGGCAGGCGGTCTCACTCTGTATCAATTGCGTTCAAAACAGCGAGATCGTATGCAACTGCTTGATATATATAAACGTGCGCGATTCCGGAGTCGCTTTTCACGAGTTTTCCGGCTCCGTCCGTTCTCGGCGTTGGGTTCCTCTCCCCATCCCCCCGAAATGACGGGACTTATGAGCTTTTACACAGGTTGTCCACAAGGACTGGACCCGCAGTGAGACAGCCCTGATGCTGCTTGAGGTTGAGAAGCTGGTCAAAGCCTACGGCGGTCGCACAGTCGTGGATCGCGTGAGCTATCGGGTCGACACCCGCGAAATCGTGGGCCTGCTCGGTCCGAACGGGGCCGGTAAAACGACCAGCTTCCGCATGACCGTGGGCATGATTAAGCCGGAAGGCGGCCGGGTACGATTTAATGGCGAGGATATTACCGGACTACCAATGTACAAACGGGCTCGCCGAGGCATCGGGTACCTCTCCCAAGAGCCGAGCGTCTTTCAGCGCCTTAGCGTCGAGCAGAATCTCATGGCAATCTGCGAAACCATGCGGCTCACCAGGGCCGAACGCCGCAAAACCGTCGAGAGTCTGCTCGAGCAGTTCGGTTTGACCAAGGTCCGCCAGAACCCGGCCAAAAAAATCTCCGGCGGAGAACGTCGGAAGCTTGAGATCGCCCGGTCTCTGATAACGCATCCGAAATTGATCCTGCTCGACGAGCCGTTCAGCGGCGTCGATCCCATCGCGGTGGAAGGTCTGCGGGATGAGATTATCCGGCTGCGTGAAGCGGATATCGCGATCTTGCTCACCGACCACAACGTGCATGAAACACTGAGGGTGACCGACCGGAGTTACGTGATCCACGAGGGGCAGGTCATCTGCTCTGGGCGGCCGGCGGAGCTCATTAACGACCCGCGTGTCCGCGAAACCTATTTGGGCAATACGTTTAAGGGCGACGAATTCGGGCCGCGGGATTAGTGCCGTGTCAAGCGTCAATTGACGGGTAGGGCAGGCGAGGGTGGGCGTCAGGAAAGTGGGTAAACCGGTGTGGCGGCCCTCCGCGGCCGCCGTCGGACCGTACTGGCGGGCACGGAGGCCCGCCCCACCCACTATGTTGACACTCACCCGGCAGGCGAAC
>JAGMDK010000128.1 GCA_023128695.1 Phycisphaerae bacterium | reverse complement strand
CTTGGCGGATGTATAATAATTCAAAAGACGCAGAACACCAACTGATCGCCATGGGTACTCATACTACGATACGGACAATCATGGTCCCGGAAACATGGCAGGCGATCGTAAGTAAGTATCAATGACTGATCCAGATAAAGAGAGAAAAAGCGATAGAATCGTCCAAATCCTGCTGGAGGGAACCCGCATTGATAAGGCTCTCCGTGAAGCCGTCCGCCAGGCGTTGTGGCGCCACAAGCAATTGGGACAATCAATCGTCGTTTGGCGGGATGGGCAAGTCACATGGATCGCTCCGGAAGACATCCAAGTGCCCAGTGAACATGCTGAACCACACACACCATGAGCAGCCGCTTTGTAAGTCCGCGGAGCGGACGACGGAATAAAGCCCAGGGCGAAGCGCAGCGAGCCCTGGGTTGACAGAGTCCAGATGTGTGCCAGCCCCAGAAAGGGGCGACGGAAACGCCCACTGTCTACTTGGTCCGCTGCGTGCAAGGTCGTCTGGCGGGCCGACTGGCCGGCGGCTTGCGGTCCCAGCCGAAGGACTCCGTTTCGGCCGCGATCCGCCGGCCGCGCTCTTCGTCATGGACCGCGGTAAAGGTCCCCAACGTCAGATAACGGCGGGGACGGCTCCAGCCACCCAAACCCAGTAACTTCTGGGCCTGTTGCGCCACCTGCAAGCGGAAACTGCCGCGCAGGCGGTCATGCGGCTTACGATAAAGCGCGACGATGCCGGAGATGGAAACAAAGCGGCTTTCGGCGGGTCCGAAACGGGCCACGGCGCGGAGTTCGCGCCTAGAGACCAAGTAATTGCGCGCCCGACCGGCCGGAGGCTTTTCGAGTGACAGGGAAAGTTGAAACACGAAGTGCTCCAACCCCAGCATCCAAGGTTTGTCGCGCTCCATTGCGATCCAAACGTGCCCTTCCTCGTCCGTCCACCAATAGCAACGCTCGATCTTTAATTGTGCAAAACGCGGAGCGGGTGGGTCGATAGCCTGATAGTTCAAAGCCGCCAACTCCACCCGTCCAGCGCCCTGGCAACCGGCGATGAAACAGAGCCCGATCGCCATAGCAAGCAACCAGCAGGCAAACTTGCGGCATTCTGTCGGGGGCCCCAAGAGGGAGGGCGAAGCTCCTGCTGAGCCGCGACACCCGTGTCGATTATGCCGCTGGTGCGAGAAGGGATTCTCGCACCGGCAGGGGCGGACTCGTCGGAATGACGTCTTGAACGAGGAACGCATCACGCGTGCGGCAGCGGGAATTGCCCGCACAGATCCAGAACATCGCTGCGTACTTTGGCGGTGGCGGCTTCGTCGTCACCCGCCGAGAGTGCCCGGTGAATCAGCCCCGCGACCGCCTTCATCTCGGCCTCTTTCATGCCGCGCGTGGTCAGGGCCGGGGTGCCGAGCCGCAGGCCGCTGGTCTGGGTCGGCTTGCGCTCGTCGAATGGGATCATGTTCTTGTTCGTGATGATGCCCGCGACCTCCAACCAGGCCTCGGCCTGCTTGCCGGTCAGATCGGGGTGCACGTCCCGCAGATCGACCAGCATCAGATGATTGTCGGTGCCGCCGGAGACGAGCCGATAGCCGTGCGACTTGAGCCCCTCGGCGAGGGCCTGGGCGTTATTGACAATCTGCTGCTGATACTCCTTGAAATCCGGCCGCAGGGCCTCGCCGAACGCGACCGCCTTGGCGGTGATCGTGTGCATGAGCGGCCCGCCCTGGGTGCCGGGGAACACCCAGCGGTTGATCAGCTTGAAGTCATCCTCGGTGTTGCAGAAGATCATTCCGCCGCGTGGCCCGCGCAGCGTCTTGTGCGTCGTTGTGGTGGTGAAATCGGCGATCCCGATGGAAGTCGGATGCAGTCCGACCGCGATCAGCCCCGCGATGTGGGCGATATCCGCCATCAGGCGGGCCCCGCATTCCGTTGCAATCTCGGCGAAGGCCGTAAAGTCGATCATCCGCGGGTAGGCCGATGCGCCGCAGATGATCAATTGCGGCTTGTGTTCGAGCGCCAGCTTACGCACGGTATCCATGCTGACCTGCTCGGTCTCTTTCTCGACGCCGTAGGGCACGATATTGAACCACGCTCCGCTGAAGTTGACTTTCAGCCCGTGCGTCAGGTGTCCGCCGTGGGCCAAGTCGAGCGAGAGGATTGTGTCGCCGGGCTTGAGCGCCGCGCAGTAGACCGCGACATTGGCCTGGGCCCCGGAGTGCGGCTGTACGTTGACGAAAGCGGCGTTGAACAGCTTTTTGGCTCGCTCCCGGGCCAGGTCCTCGACCACGTCCATGTTCACGCAGCCGCCGTAGTAGCGCTTGCCGGGATAGCCCTCGGCGTACTTGTTGGTGAAGACGGAGGCATTAGCCGTGCGGACGGCCAGGGAGACGTGGTTCTCCGACGCGATGAGCTCGAGCGTGTTCTGCTGTCGATCCTCCTCGTGACGGATGATCGCCGCCGCTTCGGGATCGGTCTCTGTCAACGGAAGTGCCAAGTGATTCGCCATTGCGTGCTTCCTCAATGTAAAAAAATCAAGGGTAGCGCGGGCATCTTGCCCGCAAAGAGGCGGGCGGGACGCCCACCCTACCCGTATATTAACGTGTGACAGAGCACTAGGGCATTTTTCCTTTAGCAGGCGGCTCCGTACCGGTCCGCGCGCGTTCCGGTTCGGCGGTTAAACGTGCAAACCGTTCCCGCAATTCCTCCAAGATCGCCCGCTCCAACCTAGTGTCCCGTCGCACGCGCGTCCAGACGGTGTTCTGCTGCTCCGTCGTGGCGGCGTCGCGGTCGATCGGGGTCTCATGGCCCGGCGCGTCGCTCAGGCGGTGTCCGCGGGGCTGCATGACCTGTTGCCGAACGGTATCCCGCCGTTCGACGTCGATTCGCAATCGTGCCACCGGGGCACCGCTCTTGCGTCCGACGCTGAAAGTGGCCTTGTGGCGCATGGTGGAGCGGCCGCGGTACAGATCGCGAGCCGTGCCGCTCTCGCGGTCGGTCGTATACTCGACCGGCGCGGTGATGATGGTGCGAGCCACGGGATCGACCCGCACGCGCCCGAACTCCCGTTTCAGGATGACAGCCGCTTCAGCCAATACTTGATCCGGGGTCGCATCCTTGATAACTCGCTGTTGCTGGCCGCTGACCGCCCCCCCCCCGCCACAGCCTGCCAAACCAGCCAGCACCGGTAATGTTAAAATGATTCTCAAGCGCATCATGAGACTTCCCTCGCTGCAATAACGCGCCCTGCACGGAACCCACGCATCATACCAGACTCGGGATGAACATGCGCGTCCCAGGTGCGGCTATAACATCTTGAAGAAGAGCCGCGGGCCTGAAGCCCGCGCGGTGCCCCGCCAGATCGGACCACCATAGGTCGCGAACGGCCGCGCGGGCTGATGCCCGCGGCTCTTCAGGACGTGTTTTGCACGGTGCTGCATCCTCTGGCCAGAAAAAAATAGTCGCCCCCCTCGAAATTATTCAGACATTTTATCGAAAACTTCGGCCGTAAATCGGGTAAAATGAAGGGAGCTATCCGCGCGGACGATCCGGCCGGTGGACAGAGGTTGCGCTGGGATAGACCTTGAACTGGCCAGGTATCCGCCGCGGATGGCCAGGAGATGAAGCTCTGGCGAAACGGTCGCCTGGGATTGGGTGTTTCACTCGGCTCGCGACGTGCGTTGCGTTCGCGACCAAAGGAGGAGCCATTGATGAAAAAGCCAGCACGTATCGAACTTGTATTTGTGTGTCTGAGCGCGGTGATGTGCCTCGCCGGCGTCGCCGCGGCGGATGTCCAAACGGAGGTCCTCGTTGACGAGGGGGATCGCATCGTCCTGCACTACCATTTCGGCGAGTTTCAATCACAGACGGTGAGCATCGACGGGAAAAACTACGAATTGCTCAACCTGCCCGGCGAGCCGGTCACGCTGGAGCAGGGCGCCCCGGCGGTGCCGCTGGTCGCCGACAGCATCATTATTCCCGACGATGCCGAAATGGCGATTACCGTTCTCTCGGAGCGTTACTACGAGAGAACCGCCAACATTGCACCATCCAAAGGCAATCTGTTGCGTACCGTCGACCCGGCCAAGGTGCCGTACGAGTTCGGCCCGGTCTACCACGCAAACGCGTTCTATCCGGGCAAACTGGCCACTCTTCGCGAGCCGTACATTATGCGCGACCATCGCGGCCAAACGGTGCAAATCAACCCCTGCCAGTACAACGCCGTGACGGGCGTGTTGCGGGTGTACACCGAGTTGACGATCGAGATCGCGGCCGTCGGCCCGGGCCAGATCAACGTGCTCGAACGGAGCGGCCGCGCGCGTACGCTGAGCTTGGCGTTCCATGACCTGTATTGCGCCCACTTCGTGAACTACAACACGCAGGGACGCTACCCGCCGCTCGATGAAGACGGGGACATGTTGGTCATCTGCCACGACCCGTGGCTCCCGAACATGTCGTCGTTCGTCACGCACAAGAACTCGGCCGGCATCAGCACCACGATCGTCGGCGTCTCAACCATCGGCAACAACGCCACCGCCATCAAGAACTACATCCAGAACCTCTACAACACGGGTGATCTGGCCTTCGTGCTGCTGGTCGGCGACATCGCGCAGATCGCCTCGCCCACGGCCTCCGGCGGCGCGTCCGACCCGACGTATGCCAAGCTGGCCGGCGGCGACGACTACCCGGAGATCATGATCGGCCGTTTCTCGGCCAGCAACTCGGGGCATGTTGACACGCAGGTGCAGCGGACGATCGAGTACGAGAACTTGCCCGCCAACGGTCAAGCCTGGTTCTGGAAGGGCACGGGGATCGCGTCCGACCAAGGCGCCGGTATCGGTGACGAGGGCCAGTCGGACATCGTGCACGAGGACGAAATTCGGGATTGGCTGATGGCCGTCGGCTACACGGAAGTGGATCAGATCTACGATCCCGGGGCCACTGCCGCGGAGGTCTCCGCCGCGCTCAACGCCGGCCGCGGGATTCTCAACTATACCGGGCACGGCTGGTGGGAAGGCATAAGCACGACCGGGTTCTGTGTGGACGACGTCAACGCCTTAACCAACGACAACATGTTGCCGTTCATGACCATCGTGGCCTGCAACCCCGGCGAGTTCGACACCTATGACGAGTGCTTCGGCGAAGCCTGCCTGCGGGCTACAAACGGCGGCGAGCCGACCGGCGCGATTGGCGTTTATGCCTCGTCGACCGGGCAATCGTGGGCCCCGCCGATGGAAGCCCAGGATGAGTTCAACATTCTGCTCACGGACCCCGCGGAGCCCTATCACTGCTACGGGACTCTGTGCTACGCCGGCTCGTGCTCGATGATGGACGATTATGGCGCCGGCGGCATAAGTATGTTCAACACCTGGATTGTCTTCGGCGACCCGTCGCTGCGGGTGATCGGCACCATCGGTCCGCCGCACGGCATGAAAGTCACGCCGGGGCTCGGTCTGCACGCCGAAGGCCAGGCGGGCGGCCCCTTCACCCCGGATTCGATCGTGTACACGCTGACGAACTACGACCCCATACCGATCACGTACCAGGTGAGCGCCACTGCCCTGTGGCTCGACATCACCAACCCCAGTGACACGATTCCGGTCGGCGGCGCGGCCTACGTCACCGTCTCGATCAACGGCTACGCCAACGGCCTCGGCAACGGCTACTACGACGACACGGTCAACTTCGTGAACCTCACCAATCACGATGGCGACACGAGCCGGATTGCCTCGCTCACCATCGGCGTGCCCACGAAGCAAATGGAGTGGACGCTGGACACCAACCCCGGCTGGGGCATACAGGGCGAGTGGGCCTTCGGCCATCCGACGGGGCAGGGCGGCACCCAATACGGCAACCCCGACCCGAATAACGGCGCCACCGGCACCAACGTCTATGGCGTGAACCTCCTCGGCGATTACTCCCTCGACGTGGGCGGTCCGTATTACCTGACGCTCGGCCCGCTCGACTTGACGGACATGACGGACGTCGGCCTGAAGTTCCAGCGCTGGCTGAACAGCGATTACCAGCCCTACGTGACCGCGACCCTCGAGGTCTCGAACGACAACACGGCCTGGACGACCGTCTGGCAAAACGGCGGCAACGAGGTCGCGGACAGTGCCTGGTCGCAGTACGAGTACGATCTGTCCGCCGTTGCTGACGATCAGGCGACGGTGTACATCCGTTGGGGTTACCAGGTTACGGATAACGCCTGGGCCTACTCCGGCTGGAACATCGACGACGTGGAGATCTGGGCTCTGGCGGCCTCGGCCCCGCCCGTCTGCCGCGGCGACTGTAATTGCAGCGGCGCGATCAACTGGCGTGACATCGACTTCTTCGTGGCTGGCATGAACGACGACCAGGCGGCCTGGGAAGCCATGTTCCTCCCGGGCACGCCCACGTGCACGTTCGCGAACTGCGACGTGAACGCCGACGGCACGGTCAACTGGCGCGACATCGATCCGCTGGTGAATTTGATGAATACGCCTTGCCCGTAGTATCAGGCAAGCGAAACCAACGGCGAGCCTGTTCTGAGCGGAGTCAAGGGCGCGCCGATCTTACCTGTGGTTTTTGGATAGGCTCTCAGCAGGCCGGTGAATCATTTCACCGGCCTGCTTGCAATGCGTTCGCCGCCTACGGGTTTCATCGGGATTGGAACCAGAGCATCAGATTCCGTCTGGTCCTGGACTTAGATTAACTCTTTACTCTTCGTGCCCTTCGTGCTCTTCGTGGTGGGTAATTAAACCACGAAGGACATGAAGGGCACGAAGATAAAATAAGTGTTATCAGTGTGCATCGTTGCAGAAGGCGAATGGTTTTAACCTGACGTTCGTCGACCCGTATGGGACGGTCGATCCGCGGGCCGTCTAATGCGCTCTGCTCGCCGGCGCGGACAAAGATGTGCTTGGCTTGATCGAACGTCCGATATGCCCAAGGCTTCGTTGTAGGCTGCGTACAGGGTTCTGCTTGCCCCTCCACCCGATCACACAGTACGATGGGTTTGTGGCTTAGTGTGTCGGCTTTAAGCGACCCGCGACGCCGGAGGAAGAAAGAGATCGATCAACTATCGTCGCAACGCAGCCTCATGGAACGGGTCGATATGAAGTCCTGCGCCATGAGGGTGCAGTCTGCGCGCTGGGATGTTCTGTTCAGAAACGCCTGTATGGGAGTAAGTCACGATGTTTACAAGCCGAAGTTGTACGTCTCTGTTCGCCTTCATTCTGTTCATGTCCCTCTGCTCGAGTGCGGCAGCCGTTGCAACCGCGGCGTCTGACAACGAGCCCGGGGCCAAGCTCCATCCGGTGCTGCTGGAACGACTGGCCCACGAAGAGGGTCCGGCCAAGGCCTGGGTCTTCTTCACCGACAAGGGCGTCGATTCCCAGGAAGAGTACGCCGCCGCCATCCAACAGGTGGCCGCCAACTACAACCAGCGGGCCGTCTGGCGGCGGGCGATGCGCGGCGACAACGCCCGCCGCGGCGGGGCCCTGTTCGACGAGCACGATCTGCCCCTCGTTGAGTCATATGTCGCGGCGGTCGCCGCCACTGGGGCGAAGATCCACATTACCAGCACGTGGCTCAACGCCCTCAGCGCGTACGTCACGCTCGAGCAGGCCGAGCAAATCGCGACGCTGCCGTTTGTCGACCGGTTGGAGGCAGTGGGGCGTTCGCGGCGGGTCGAGCCGATCGAGGTGCGTCCCCGCGGAAAGGAGGAGCCGCAACCCGCATTTCAAGGCCGCGGCGGACTGAACTACGGCCTGTCCGGACCGCAGTTGCAGCAGATCAACCTGATTGCACTGCATGACGAGGGCTACACCGGGCAGGGCGTCATCATCGGCATCCTCGACACCGGTTTCGAACGCTCACACGTCGCCTTCAACAACCCCACCAACCCGGTAACCGTCATCGCCGAGTACGACTTCATCGATGACGACGCTAACACCGCGATCGAGCCGGGTGATCCCTCCAGCCAGCATAGCCACGGAACC
Organism: Phycisphaerae bacterium; assembly: GCA_023128695.1. GTDB lineage: Bacteria > Planctomycetota > Phycisphaerae > UBA1845 > Fen-1342 > JAGMDK01. The sequence continues at coordinate 1,579 of JAGMDK010000128.1, read as the reverse complement.
ATGATCCTCGGCTGCATCGGCTCATACCAGCCCGGCGACCTCGTCGGTGGCGCCTTCAGCGCCTCGTTCATCCTGACCAAGACCGAAGACACCACCGGCGAATACCCCGCCGAAGAAGATAACTACGTCGCCGGCCTCCAATTCATCGAGGCCAACGGCGGCGACATGACTACTTCCTCGCTCGGCTACATCGACTGGTATACCCAGGCCGACCTCGATGGCCAGACCGCCGTCACCACCATCGCGGTGAACATCTCAACCTCGCTCGGCATCCACCACTGCAACGCCGCCGGCAACGAGTACCACGATTCCGATCCGGGCACCTCGCACCTGATCGCGCCGGCGGATGCGTTCCAGTGCATCACCTGCGGAGCGGTCGACAGCAGCGGCACGATCGCGTACTTCAGCTCCGATGGACCGACCGCCGACGGGCGCGTCAAACCCGAATTGCTCGCACTGGGCATCGGCACGGACACCGTCGACCCGTTCTCGTCCACCGGCTACACCACCGCGAGCGGCACCTCGCTCTCGACGCCGTTGGTCGCCTGTGCCGTAGCGTGCCTGATCGACGCCCGGCCGTACTGGACGGTCGATCAGATGCGTCAATACCTCTTCGAGACGGCGGACTACTACGTCGCCAATGGCACCTACGACCCGCTCTACATCCGCGGCTACGGCATCGTGGACGCCTACGCCGCCAATGACACCTGCTCCGACGCAGGGGTGGTCGAGTTGGATCGCTCCGAATACATGTGCGAAAGCACCGTGACCATCACGGTCATCGACTGCGGCCTGGATATCGATCCGGGGGCGATCGACACCGTCGTGGTCGATATCGACTCCGACTCGGAAACCGGCGTCGAGCAGGTTACCTTGACCGAGCTCGGACCCGACGCGGCCCAGTTTGAAGGCACGATCGATCTCAGCGAAACCAACAGCCCCGGCGTGCTTCTGGTGGCGCCCGGCGATACGGTCACGGTGACGTATATCGACGCCGACGACGGCGAGGGGCATTACAACGTGGTCGTCACCGCAACGGCGACCGTCGACTGCCAGCCGCCCAACATCTCCAACATTCAGACTACCAACGTGGAGCCGCACAGCGCGACGGTCACGTTCGATGCCGACGAGCCGGTCCGCGGCACGGTTCACTACGGCCTGAACTGCGGCAGTTTGACCGAGACCGCTATCGGCAGCGGGTACTCGACCACGCCCACCGTCGGCCTGACCGGGCTCCAGGACAACACCACCTATTTCTACACGGTCGAGGCCGAGGATGAAGCCGGCAATATCGCGACCGACGACAACGGCGGCGCGTGCTATACCTTCACGACGCCGGAGGTGCCGGATTTCTTTACCGAGCAGGACCCCGGCGACCTGGACGGCCTCAAGCTCATCTTCGTGCCCAACGGCTCGAACGACTTCTACATAGGCTGCGTCGAGGATATCACCGCCCTGCCGACCGACCCGACCGGCGGCACGACCATCAGCCTCAGCGATGATGATTCCGAACTGATCAGCTTCAGCGGCGGGGCCCAGGTCTCCCTCTACGGCGTCAGCTACAGCTCATGCTATGTCG
>JAGMDK010000127.1 GCA_023128695.1 Phycisphaerae bacterium | reverse complement strand
AGCAAGCTCAAGAGCAGTGGCACACGGCACTGCCTGACCACGAAAATTAGCCACCCCAGCCGCCCGCTCGCACGCCGCGCGCGGGCTGGGTACCATGCCGGCTGCTTGAGACTGTATCTGGTGTAACCAGGCCGAGAGCGACGATCGTGCCATTTCGGGAAGAATCCAACGCCGTCGAGCCCCTCCGCTACTCCGCCGTCCTGACGCACCACTGGTTTGTTCGTCGGCGGGGCGGGGAGAAAGTGCTGGAGGCGTTCGGCGAACTGTTTCCGGACAGCCCGCTCTATACGCTGGTCCACGACCCGGCCGGCGTCGCTGACTCACCTCTGGCCGGCCGGCGGGTGTACACGTCCTTCTTACAACGGCTTCCGGGGGCCGCGCGACATTATCCCAAGCTGCTGCCGCTGATGCCGCTCGCCGCCCGGAGAATCAAGCTGCCGCCCGTCGAGCTGGTGCTGTGCTCCGACGCGGCCCTGGCGAAAGCAATGACCCCGGACCCGCGCAGCAAAGTCGTCTGTTACTGTCACTCGCCGATGCGCTACGCGTTCGACGCGGCGCTCAGCAAGGAGTATCGCCGGACGTTGCCATTGGTGTTGCGGCCCTTCTTCGGCTTATCCATGGCGTTGGTTCGGCAAGCGGACCGTGTCGCCGCCCGGCGGGTGAATCTCTTTATCGCCAACTCGCAACATGTCGCCGAGCGGATCAAGCGGTACTATCACGCCGAGGCGGTCGTCGTGTATCCCCCGGTGGATATCCCGCCGGAACCCGCCCTCGGACCGCGGGGCGATTTCTATCTCTGCGTGGGCTATCACACCCCTTACAAGCGACTCGATCTGGCGATTGAAACGTGTCGCCGAGTCGGTCGGCGGCTGGTCGTCATCGGCGACGGGCCCGACCTCGCGCGGTTCGACCCCCGGCGTGAGATACACGTCGAATTCCTGGGCTGGCAGCCGGCCGAAGTCCTCCACGACCACCTGCGGCGGGCGGCCGGACTGCTGTTCCCGGGAGAAGAGGACTTCGGCATCGTCCCGGTCGAGGCGCTCGCCCACGGCTGTCCGGTCATCGCCTACGGCGTCGGCGGGGCGACCGAAACCGTCGTGCCCGACGAAACCGGCGTCTTGTTCAAGCAACAAACCACAGAGTGCATGGCAGATGCGCTGGAGCGGTGCGAAGGGCTCACGTTCGACCCGCTCGCGCTGCACCGCCACGCGCGGCAGTTTGGCAAGGATCGGTTTCTGCGCGACATGCGGGAGGTGCTCGAGTCCGTGATGGGTGTCGAACAAGGTTCCCTAACAGTCCGCCGCAATCGGCCTGAAAATGTAGCGTCCGGGCTCTGTCCCGGACGTAGGAGATGAGAAAATGCCATTCTACGACGTCCGGGACAGAGCCCGGACGCTACATTTTCGTGTGGCACCGGCATCTTGCCGGTGGATCGGCCGGTACGGAGCCCAGCCGCTACAGAACTGTTGCTGCGGACTGCTAAGACGTTAGGGCCTGCGATGAAATAACTGTAT
>JAGMDK010000126.1 GCA_023128695.1 Phycisphaerae bacterium | reverse complement strand
ACCCACTTTCCTGACGCCCACCCGTCCGTGCTGGTCCAATCGTTTGCCCCTGGGCTGTCCAAGCGTTAACGTGAAACGTGCGGGAGAGCAGATTCCGGCCACGGAACCATAAAGCGAGAAAACTCCGCGGCTGATTGGGAGCAACTGACCATGTTGGGCAACGCGCCTGATCCGCTCACAACCTCGACAGCCCCAGCCGGCAAACCCTACGCCTTGGTCGTGCTGCTACAGTTGCACTGGTTCATCCGGCTGCGGTGGCTTTTCGCCGCGGGGGCGTTGGCCGCGCTCCTGGTCGAACGCTTCATGCTACTGGCGGCCTCAGAAGAACGTCGCCCGTTGGAATTGTGGCTGGTCGTGCTAGGTGTGGCGGCCGTCAATCTTGTCTGGACAGCCGTGTCCCGGCTCTTCCGCCGCCAGCTAGATGTTCCTGAGAGGCACAAGCACAGGACGATTCGCACCGGGCAGTTCTTTGTCAGCGTTCAGATCGCGACCGACCTCCTCCTGCTGACTTGCATTCTGGCCCTGACTGGCGGCGTTGAAAACCCGATGTCGCTGTTCTATCTCTTTCACGTGGCAATTACCGGACTGCTGCTGAGAACCTGGCAGGCTCTGATCCAGAGTTGCTGGGCGGTGTTGTTGTATGCCACGATGTGCATCGGGCAATCGCAGGGCTGGTTGGACTATTACCCCTTCCTGCCGCATCTCGGGACGGGGGCCGGTCTGCACGACGACCCTCAGCACGTCATCGTGGTCGTCACCGTGGTGGCGTTAGCCATCTTCGGAACGCTCTACTTCATGGACCGGATCGGTAGAGTGCTGGACCGGCGGGAGGCGATGCTGGTTGAGAAAAACGCCGCCCTGGAAATGTCGCAGCAGGCGATTCGGGACTTGCAGCGCCGCCGCTCGCGCTTCATGCAGACCGCTGCTCATCAGCTCAAGAGCCCGCTGGCGATGGTGCAAACGCTCGCAAACCTGATCCGCGACAACATCGTCACGGACGAGGCGGGTATCCAGGCCACCTGTGAGAAGGTCGTCCGCCGCAGTCGTGACGGAATTGCCCAGGTCACGGAACTGTTGGCCCTGGCCCGGGTGCAGGAGGCCGACCCCCACCGGCATCGGGAGTCGCTCTCCAACGTCGGTCAGGTCGTCGCCGACCTGTGCCGCAAGCACGCTCTGGTCGCGAAAGATAAGAATCTCCACCTGCAGTGGCAAATCCCGAAAGAGACGGAACTGCTAGCCTACGTCCACCAGACCGACCTCGCTGACTGCATCAACAATCTGATCGAAAACGCGATCAAGTACACGCCGGACGGCGGGAGCATCGGAGTCATCGTGCTGTGCGGGGCGCGGTCCTCAATCAAGGACGAATTGCCTCCCCCCCCGGCCACGCACTCCGACGGTTGTGGCGTGGACGACTTCATCTATGTGATCGTCAAGGACACGGGGATCGGCATCGAGGAAAAAGTGCTGGCTCAAAAGGGCGGGACCGGAGCCGCCGACTCGCTCTTCGACGCGTTTCGGCGTGGGAACCGGGCCTTGGCGGCGGGTATTCCCGGGACCGGCCTGGGGCTCTCGATCGTGCGGGAGGTCGTGGAGCAGGCCGGGGGCTTCATCCACGTGCACTCCCGGCCGGGGAAGGGATCGACGTTCACCATTTCGTTCCCCGCCCAAGGCAGCGGGCCCGGAGAGGTGGTCCGCGACACACGCTCGAGTGAGATCGTGGTCGAACACGAGGCGGCGGACAGTTAACGTCGTCGCACGCCGAGCGTGAGCACGCCAGCCGCGAAGAGCGCCAGACCGGCCGGCTCAGGGATGATGGTCACGTCGGCGGCACCGCCGAGCTGGCCGACGACGTTGCTCGTGCCCGACCAGATCTGGGTATAGCAGACCGGGTGGCCCGGCTTCTGTGCGGTGACCAGCATGTTCACCAGCGTGCTGGGCGTTACGTCCAACGCGGTGAACATGATCGTGGTCAGCAAAGAGCCCTCCGGCGTGGCCGGCAATTCCTCCGGCGGCCACACTATCGGAGCAAACCCAAACCAGAGACCGTCGCCGTCCGCCGGCGGATTCGTTTCATTGAAACCCCACGAATCGTTCGCCGTGAATGCCGATGTGGCCAGCCCGACGCCGCCGGTCGGATCAGTCCCGTCCAACTGGAGGAAGGCGGAATCCCACTCCATGATCACCTGCATGCTGTTGAACGTCTGATCCTCGTCGCTGTCGGAGGCGGCGTACAGGCCGATGCCGACCGGCTGGCCGACCTCGACGGTCTGATCGAGCGGCCGCCACTCCAGGTCTATATTGGCCACGGCCGAAGACCCCGCCAATAACACCGCCAGCAGAGTGGACATGCCTGTCCATTTACGATTGGGACTTATTAGCCACATGGAAGTCACAAATCACTCCTTCCGGATTCCTACTTTGAAGAAGAGCCGCGCCAGCGAGAAGAAGAGCCGCGGGCTTCAGCCCGCGCGGTGCTCCGCAAGTGAGGACCACCATAGGTCACGAACGACCGCGCGGGCTTCAGGCCCGCGGCTCTTCGAAGTTCTCGCGTCGTAACAGTTCAGCCGTTTGCAACATGCATTCAGCTTTCAGCATTCAGCTTTCAGCGGTCAGCTAGGTGTGCTGTTACGTGGTCGGGTGCCTAGCCCTGTTCATGCCTCCGCGCGCTTCTCAATAACACACTATTTGTGGCATTTCGCCACCTGCGCTCGGCTTTCGGCTGATCGCTGACCGCTGAATGCTTACCTCGCGTCTCTCCCTAGTCGCGAAACTTATGAGACGCTGGTGTGCCACTGCTCTTGAGCAGTGCTTCTTAAATGTGCCACTGCTCTTGAGCAGTGCTTCTTACATGTGCCACTGCTCTTGAGCAGTGCTTCTTAAAGAAGCCGCTGCACTCGCGCGTGCATATCACTGCTCAAGAGCAGTGGCACACATTCCGATCGATACGCAGCCCATCAAATCAACTGTGGCAAAGCACTAGCCCACACAATTACTTACTCTTCGTGTCCTTCGTGGTTCAATTTCCAACCACGAAGAGCACGAAGGACACGAAGGGGTATTCGCTGGTGCGAGAATCCCTTCCCGCGTTTGAGTCGTGTCGCCGGTCAGAGAAGACACTGCTCAAGAGCAGTGGCACACATTCCGATCGATACGCACCCCGTCAAATCAGCATTGACGGAGCACTATCGCCGGCGAAGCGGCACGCGACTGATCTTAGGCCGCGTGCCGCTCCCCGGTCAAATTGAAACTTTTACCGTCCGCCGAAACCGGCTTCCGGCGAGTCATACTCAGACTCAAGATCGTTCAACTCCGCTTTATCGGAGCCGACTCCCGAGGGATCCACAATTTCCGGCACCGTGCCGTTCATGAACGCCACGATGTCGTCGCTATCGAGCACGCCGTCGCCGGTCAGGTCAACCCATTCCGGCAGGCCGAGCGCAACCAGCTCGCGAACCGTGATCGACATCAGCGGCTCGAACGCGTCGCGGCTGCCGCAGCAGTCCAGATCGCCGATCCACAGGAAGTGCGACGCGATGAACGCGTAGTCGGCCGATCCGATCGCGCCGTCGGCGTCGATGTCACTATGCGGCCAGGCCGTGCTGCACGTCGTGCTAGTGCTGCCGGTCCAGCCCCACTCGGCGATGAACGTGCCGAAGTCGACGATGTCGACCAAATTGTCGTCGTACAGGTCGCCCTGAGTCAACATGTTGCCGACTGTGAACGACGCCACCCATTCGCCGCCGGAGATCGACGGCGTCAGCGTGACTCGTAGCGAGTGCAACTCATCCTCGGCCGTCACGCAGGTATAGCTCCCGCACGGCAGGTCGACGACCAACTGCGCGGGCGACATGGTGCTGTATCCGTTCGTGCCGTCATCGTCCACGGAGAACGTGACCAGCACCTCAGTGTCCCAGACCGGGACACTCACGTTGCAGTCGAACTCGAACAGGATGCAGCGGGTAATCGTGTCGCCCGACCCAGCGTTCGGATCGTACAGATCGCCCTCGAGCTGGACATCGATGACGAAGGTGTTGAACGCCAGGACGGTGATCGTCTGGACGGTCAGCGTCACATTGGTCTCGTAGTTGCCGCATTCATCCTCGACCCGCCACGTGATAGTGGTCGTGCCGCTGAACGGGTCGTCGAGGTTGGTCGCGGCGTCGCTTCGGGTCCAGGTAACGGTAATATCACCCGTTGCCGAACAGTTATCGCTGAGATTCGACGGCCAGCCGATCTCGCCCGCGGTCAACGTCAACGTGCAACCACCCGCGTCCGCATTCCTGGTGATGTCACCCGGCAGGTCGAACGTCGGATCAATCGTGTCATCGACCGTGATCGTCTGCGTCACGTTGATCGAGTTGAGGCAGTCGTCGGTCACGCTGTAGGTACGCGTGATCGTGCCACCACAAGCGCCGCCGGTCAGGGGACCGTCGCTGACCCAGGCCACCACAGGCGCAGCCGTGCAGTTGTCCGCCTCGTCCGTCACCACCAAGATGTCCACCGCCGGCACGTCGCCGATGCACTCGACCGTCACCGGCGCGGGGTTGGAAGCGGTCGGATCGGACCAATCCAGCGTAATCGCCGAGAGGTTGTTCAGGACCGAGACTGCGAGCGGGACGCCGTGGCCGCTGTTGTCTTTCTTGGTCAGGCGGGTGTCGTACGGGAGCGTGCTGGTGTCCCGGAAGGTGACCAGACCAGCCGTGTCGCAGACCTCGGCGGCGGCGGTGAAGGTGATGGTGGCCATGCTGATCGGGCCGGCGCCGCTGTAGCCGTTCGGCGGGCCGTTCGGGATACCGACCGCGTAGCCGATCTTGCCCGCCGTGCCCGTGTCGACGTAAACCTGTCGGGTGAACGGCGAATCGCCCGTCGTGATACTGCTGAACGTCAACTTGGTAGTGTCGTAGTCCAGGAAGAATTGACCGCCGAGGATTTCGTCCGCGGTGGGCACCGTTTGGGAGAAATCGATCTCGACAATGACGTCACCGCCGCTTGTTGTGTAACATGTGACGCCGTTGGTGGTCAGTGTCAGGGTGGGGGTATCCGCCGAGGCGGTCGCCGCCAGCCCTAACAACAATACTGTTGTGAAAATGACTCCTCTTCGCATTGCCTTTGCTCCTTCTCGTTGGAAATGTTGCCACAAACCCAAACTGATTTGCTGTCCACGTGACCTTCTTACCCTACACTCTGCGTTCTCTACCTCCATCCTAGAACACTTTCACTTTGCACGTAGCGATCGAACTCTGTCTCTGCCGTTCCTTCACGTACCCGGAGACGTCCGGTACGGGGCCCGGACGCTACATCTAGAAACTAGAGACTAGAAACTAGACCTTATCACCTTGCCACGTTCCCACGTCCGGGACGGAGCCCGGACGCTACATCTAGAAACTAGAGACTAGAAACTTGAAACTAGACCTTATCACCTTGTCACGTTCCCACGTCCGGTACGGAGCCCGGACGCTACATCTAGAAACTAGAGACTAGAAACTAGACCTTATCACCTTGTCACGTTCCCACGTTCCCACGTCCGGGACGGAGCCCGGACGCTACGTCTAGAAACTAGACCTTATCACCTTATCACGTTCCCACGTCCGGTACGGGGCCCGGACGCTACATTCGTCAGGCACGGAGGCCTGACGCTACACTGTATTCTGTATTCTCTATTCTCACTCCATGCCCGCCGGGTCCGCCGGGTCCACGGGGAACTCGTCGGACGCTTCATCTCCTATTTCCTCCGGCAACACGCCGTCGAGGTAGAGTTGGATGTCGGTCAGGTCGAGCACGCCGTCCTCGTTGAGGTCGGCTCGTTCCAGGTGCCCCAGCCCGAGGCTGCGCAATTCGCGGACCGTGATCGACTCCAGCGGCTCGCCGTAACCCAGGAGGCCGCAGCACGGCCCTTCGCCGCCCGAGAGGAAGTTGGTATGGATAAAGGCGAAGTCCGCGGTCCCGATCGCCGCGTCGCCGCTGATGTCGGCGTGCGGCCACGGCGTCGCGCACGTCGTGTTCGGGTCGCCGGTCCAGCCCCACTCGGCGATGTACGTCCCGAAATCGACGATATCGACCAGGTTGTCGTCATACAGGTCGCCGTGGATCAGATCGCTGGTGCCGGTGAAGCTGGCGACGTACTGCTTGTTGACGACGTTGAAGCCGTACCCGCGGTCGAATTGGCGGGCGAGCGAGTGCAGCTCATCCTGGGCCAGGATGCAGTCGTAGTCGCCGCAATCGACCGTCAGCAGCACGCCGAGGGCCTCGCCGTTGCTGTCGAAGGTGAGCTCGTCCTCGACGACCTTTGTGTAGCCGTCGCAGTCGTACAGCGTGAAGGTGATGCAGCGGGTCACCGAGGCGACGCCGCGGAGTTTGACGTCGAAGACCAGCTCGTTCTGGTTAGAGATGATCACCGTCTGATAATGCGTGGCGGTATGGCTGCAATCGTCGGTCGCCGTCCAGGTGACGGTGGTCGTGCCCTGCGGGAACGGGTCGCTGAGCGTCAGCGCGGGGTTGTCGCTCCGCTCATAGGTAACGGCCACGCTGGTATCGTACGCGTCGTCTGCGGTTGCGCTATTGATGGTCACGAGCGCGTCGCAGCCGCCCGCGTCGGCATTCTGGTCAACATTCGGCGGCGTGAAGGTGAACCACGGATCGCCGGTATCCACATCAACCGTCACGGTGACGCAGGAGGAGCTTTCGCAGCCGGTGGTGGTATCGCGGGCCATGCCGTAGTAGGTTGTCGTCGTGCTGGGGTAGACGGTCAACGGGTTGCCGGTTCCGATGAGGGAGCCGCCGCAACTGCCGGTGTACCAGTCGATGGTCTCGCCGCCGCCGACCGAGGCGGAGATGTCAGCCGAGCCGCTGGGGCAGACCCAGGTGGGATTGGCCTGACCGCTGGTCGGCGTGCCGGGCAGCGGGTTGACCGTCACCTCTATGCTGGCGCACGAGGAATTGCCGCAGGCCGATGTCTCCCAGCGGGCGTGGTAGGTGGTCGTGGTGGTCGGCGACGCGATGGTCAGCGGGCTGCCAGTGCCGATATCGTTGCCGCCGCAACTATCGTCGAACCAGCGGACGGTCGTACCGGAGCCGCCGCTGACGCTCAGCTCGATCGTCGAGTAATCCCCGGCGCAGAAGTTGTTGTGGTTGGACGAGGCGGAACTCGGTGCGACGGGCGCCCAATGCACCCTGTCATACAGGTCATTGTCGTAGGCCTCACCAGCACCCAAGCCCGTGGCGTCACACAGCGAGATTTCCCCGCTGTCGTTCGTCTTGTACACGTTGTACGAAGCGCTGCCGAGGGTCCACGCCGTTCCGGTCGGGGTCAAGGTCTGGTTGTTGGAAACCTTCAGCAGGCTCCCGCCGCTGGCTCCGTTTTGGAACGTGCAACTGTTGATGCTGCTGATCGAGCCACCGGAGCCCACGCTCACGCCGTTCGAGTCCATGTATTCAAACGTCGTGCCCGAGGCGCTTAGCGTGCCGCCGTCGACGCTGAAGGCGTAAGTACCGGAACTGGAATGCGTGATGGACCCGCCGGAACTGCTCAGCGTGCCATCGGCGTCCAGGCTTCCGCCCGAGCCCATTAGAACGCTGTAAGAGCCCGTGGCCAGCGTGGAGCCGCTCTTGACCCACAGGTCGGTTACCTTGAGGTCGGCACTCAAGGAGAGTTGCGACGTGCGCGTCGGGGGCTCGCCCTCTCGCTCGCGTTTCTCCGGCGGCAGATCCTCGGGCGGCTCTTCGCGGTGGCCGCCGCCCTTCGAGGCCTTGTCAATATGGACTGTGCCAAAGGTGGCATTCGGACCACCGTAGAAGTAATGATCGGTCGTGCCATCGAAGACCAGCAATGCACCGACGCTGTACGGTATTGACGGATGAGAGCTGTTCGGATTCCAGCCCTCGCCGCAGTAGATCGTCCCGCCCGTGATGTTGAGCACCGTCGTGTCGTACATCCACATGTCGCCGCCGACGTCGATCGTCCCGGACGACATGGACACGTTGTAATAATCCGAATAGGTGGAGCCCGCACAATTGTACGCCCCCCCGTCAACGGTCAACTGCGCCGTTGAGGTCTGATCCTGATAGCTCCCGTTGGCGTTGAACGTGCCGCCGTTGATGTCGATCAGGCCGGAGTAGCCCCCGGAGGTGTTACGGGTAAAGACGCCGCCCGAGTTGACCTCGATCTCCCCGCCGCTGTTCAGCGTCAAGTAACTCGTGCTGAACGAGACACCCGAGATGTCCAGCTTCGACGCGGAATTGACCGTCGTGCGGTAGCTCACCGTGACGTCTGCTGCCGGAGCCACCGTCGCCGAAGACTTGTTGGCCGTCAGGTTATAGAACGTCGTCGAGCCGTAGATGTTAGACGCAGAGCTGCCGTCGAAGGTGACGGTGCTGTGGCCGCACGTGAACGTCCCATTGTTCGACCAGTTGCCGCCGCAATCGATCGCCGCTGTTCCGGAGGCCGCGCAATCCAGATGCCCGCCCGACGCGCCGATCGAGATGGCGCCGGCAACATCCAGCCCATTTCCACCCCCATAGTAGTCTGTATGCAGATGATCATCTACCGTAAGACTACCCACTATCGTCAGGTCCGCCAGATTATATACGAACTGACCCGTCCCGTCTATCACCAGGTCATAGAACGGCCCGTCTGAATTGATGTTCTGCGTACCTCCGCCATTGAAGGTGACGGTGTTATTATTGTGCGTGAATGTGCTGTTGTTGGTCCAGTTATGTGCAATCGTTATATTCACAACGTTGTGACCAGGGTATTGTGTATTGAGTTCCGCGCCTGTATATATGCTCAGGCTGCCGTCCACGTTCAAATACTCCGAACCCGATGGCAGGTCAAGCTGCACCTCCGTGTTGTCGATTTTAAGATTATTGAAGTGGGAAGCATTGCCGCCCGAGAAGTACAGGCCGATCAGCGAGGGCGAGTCGCCGCCGGCTCCCGGTTTCATCCAGATGGTTCCCCCGCTGCAATTCATGTTGTTTTCTTCATAGATATTGAAATTATCGCCACAGTAGATCGTTCCAGCGGACATGTTCAGAGTCGAATTGTCCCGGATATAGACGCCGCCCCCGGTTTGGCCGGTGAGCGTTTCCGTTGTAATCGTGCCACCGGAGACCGTCAGAGTTCCATAATTGTCAAGTTCCTTGCCGATATCAAGCGTGCCGCCGGAGACGTTGAGCTCCCCGCCGCTATCGATTTCGACATAACCATCGGCATCTGTGAAGCTGCTGCCGCTTTCGACCTTTAAGACGCCGCCGTCATACACATACGTCCTGCTGCTGTTTCCGTCTCGGGTGATATTCGCGCTATCGGTCTCGAGCGTGCCGTAGACATTGCACCAATAGTCGATGTCCGTATTGCTCGTCTCGCCGTAGTACGTCCCGCCGGCGCGTACGTATAAATCATCCCCTATATCTATGTGCCCGCTGTCGGCGTAGAATGTACCCCCATCTTCCACCTGGATATCGTGCGTCGTAGTAACGTTGTGCCCATTTGCGTCTAGACGACCCGCGTCAACATAGATCTCGCGCGCTGAAACATTGCTCCCCAAATAGGTATATGCCCCACCGGACTTGTTCACGCGCAGGTAGTAAAAGGTCGGCGAATCGTAGACGTAGGACGTGCCGCCGCCGTCGAAGCAGAATGTGCTCGTATCTGCGTTCAATGTACCGACCGACGAATAATGGGTGTAATTACCACCGATATTCCACGTGCTGGATCCCGCATTGATGGCCGCGGCGTCATTATACAGGTGACCACTTATGGTTATCGTATAGCCATTGGAGTTGAACGTCGCCGAGCCCGATGCGGGATAGAATGCAGCCAGAGTGCTTATATTGGAATTCGCCGTTACGGTTGTACCGTCATAAATACCAAGCCCCATACCGTCAAAGGTGCCCCCGGTAATTGTTCGGCTTCCTCCGCCGCGAATGCTCACATCATCCAGGTAGGTACCACTGGAGTGAATGGTCCCCGAGTTGGCGATATTGCCATAGACCCAGAGATAGTACGGCCCGGAATCGATATACAAATGGGCGCCGGATTGAACGGTAAGGGCGCCTATACTGTAAGTACCAGCCACGTGCGGCCAGTTGGCGGCGGTGGAGAGGACGGTGACATCTATCGTGCTATCAGCTATTCTCCCGTTGTTCCAGTTCTTGGCATGGTTCCAATTGGTGTTGTAATTGCCACACCAGTGGCCGGTGATGCCCGTACAGGGGGCCGGATAGAGCCACTTGGCGCCGTCCTGGTCCTCGGGCTCCAGGTCTCGCTTCTGGGTTTCACCATTAGCCACATACCCGTACATCGTCTCCGGCTGATCCGGGACGCCGTACTGGTCGCTCAAGCCGACGAAGCCGTGGCCCGCCTCATGTGTGCATACATTCTGCACATCCATCATTCCCGCTTCGCCGCTAAGGGACCAACTATAGTAGGTGCTTAATTCGATATCCGCCTCGGTTATGCTCGTACCCGAGATCTGAATAGTAGACACTCCTACCCAATCGGTGCTGTATGTCCATCCAATGGTGTTTACGCCGTCGCCGTGCGTGGAAGCGGGACTGGCCGTTGTTCCCATGTAGCTATGGCATATATAGGAACCCTCGATATCCTGCCAGGTCTTGACTGAGGTCTGTGCGGTACTGGCGGCGCTCACCGGCTCGGAACTGGAATTATAATAGTATGGGACCGGCATATCCGCGTCGTCCCACTTGTAGCCCCAGATGGAGTAGGTGACTTCGAAGGGCTTTTTGTTGCTCCAAGTCCCGTCCAGATACACGCATACGCCGTCGGTGCTGTGGCTGGAGGCACCGGGTACCACATAGTTTTCTATTTGGGTGCCTGACCATGAATGTGTATAGGGGTCATTATAATAATAGGTAGTACCGTAGCCGTAGAAGAGCACATGGTCGTTGGCGCCCTGTGAGGAGCCGAAGTTGCTGCCGGCTATCGTGACGAAGCTGGTGTAAGCGGAGGGGGGTGGATTAAAGGCCCGCTCGCCCGCCCCACCGGAGGTTGGAGAGATTGAGGTTATCGTTGGCTCGACCGACGGGCAATTGATGTAGAACTGATGCGTTCGACTTGATGTGCTCTCGGAGTCAAGCAGTATGTAATAGGTCGTCCCAGAAGTCCAGGACATTGAGCCATAGGTGCCAGGGGAAGAGATATCATCGATACAGGTCCATCCGGTTTCCGCACAACTGGACGCGCGCTGGCCATAGTCAACGTACCCATTAGCTGAGGTGACCTCGACGCTATAGGTACCGGTAGTAGGTGCAACAAAGCTGTATACCCGCTCCTTGCCCGGTACGCTGTAGCCACAAAAAGTTCCACTCCAGACGCCTGAACCACTTTCACTGTACGTCTGCGTATATCCAGAACCGCAGCCGGCAATTGAGGTGACGCTATCGCAGGGGTCCGGAGCGGTTATTGTCCACGCAAGCGTAAAGTCGCCGGAGTTAGATGAACCGTATCCATCCAGAATGAACCATACCCTCTGGGTTGAACCAGTCGAGTTCGGCCACACAATAGCAGTCGTATCAGGATCATCTATGCATTGAATGAGCGTCCCGCCGGGACAGGTAGCTCCGTACCTCAATTCGTGGACAGAATCGAAGTTGTTCGACGTTTCGCCGATGGATATTTCCCATCCGTTGGGTAGATCGTAGTAAAAGATTCGATCAGGAGAGGTATCGGTGCCGCCGCAGGTTGGATCGAAGTCATTCGCATAGCCGGTAGTGGTGCCGCTATACGGGCTCGAGAGGCTGGTTAGGTCCTGAGGGTTAGAGCAGCTATCGCCGGGCGCGGTGTATTCCACGTAGATATAGGGGGCATAGCTGCTGCTCGAGTCGTACGAATGCAAGTAGCGGTAACTGCCGGAGGAAGTATTCGCGCACCACTTCATGCCTGCGTTATTGCCAACCGACCAACCGGCGCGGTCAATCACATCCTGTAAACCTGATGCGAAGTTGCCAACGCCGTACCAAGAGCCCGAAGTCCAGGACGTGCTGTAGCCGTTCCAATAATTGTAATGGCTGACATAGCTACGATTGGTCGGGTACTCATAGGCACACGGTTGAGCGTTGTCGGCGTCCTCGAACTGCCACCGCCAATAACAACTGTTCGTGTAGCTGTTGTACGCTTTCCACCAGAGGCTCACGTAATCGACCGTGCTCCCAGGGGGGATATTAACATTGTGCCAGCACATGTAGCTCAAGTAGTAGGGCACACCGTACGAACTGTGGTAGCCCACCTTCAGGTAGGCAGCGCTGTAATTGAACGAGGTCGAGCCGTACTGGTAGCAATCGTCGTAGCTGTGGTTCTCGTAGTAGTACGCTGACGGGTCGATACTGACAGGATAGGCGCGCTCCGGATCGACGAGCCACTGGACGGGCACCTGGGTGCCAATGCGAATCCGGCCGTCGGAGAGATAGGTCACGCGATACGACAGACCGAGCGTGGCGTCGTGGTCGGGGTCGAAAGTCCTATCCGTCCCTTCGTGAGCCCACGGAGCAGGGAACACAACCAGAGGTAGAGGTTGCTCAGTGGCGTCTTGAACCTGAATATCACCGGGCGTAACGAAGTCCTGTGTCTGGATGGCGCCGTCGGCAAATAGGCGGCTGCCCGCCGGAAGCTTGACCACCTCGCTGAATTCGAGTATCCCGTGGGACCGGTCACCGACAAATGACGGCAGAACGTGCAACAGGTAGGTGTGCTTCACACCCTCATACTTGGCGTTGAATATCTCGTCAACAGCGGGATACCGTCCGGGGTAGAGAATAGTGCTCTCGTCGGGAAGGCCAGTAGTAACTTGAGGTTGATAGAGCAGTTCGCGCGTGCCGTCGGCGTCTTCGTACCACACCTCCCCTTCGGCCCACATGTGTATCTCTTCGCCAGTCGGTAAAGCGAAGAGTACATCGGTTGCCTGATCTGCTTGATCGTGGAAATAGAGACGGAATGAATTCGCGCCATTGGTGAAGGCGTAGTCTCCGCCGGAAGCCGCAGACACGATGGTGTTATCGACGAGTTGGTAGCTGCCGTCCACGTCCTGGTAGTGCATGGGGGCCGACGAGATGACGGCGGCCTCGCGTCCATCGGGCAGCGTGTAATAGCGACCGTAAGTGTTGCGCGCAGACTCGATTTCAGTCGCGCCGCGGCTAAGGAGCTCCTCGTGTCGGGCAGCGGAGGAGCCTGCTGCCAGGGCGGTCTCCTCGGCAGGTAGCGCTTGAGGTGCAAACGGTTTGTCCGAATTGAGCTCGTCGAGATCCTGTTCTCGTTGTTCAGCGCCCTTTTCCTTCGCCTTAGGGGCCTTCGCCGGCGCGGCGGTCTGGCCGTCAATGCACTGGCCTTGTTGTTCCTGCTTCTGGTCTGGTTCCGGCTCTCTTATTACTACTGGACCCCCGCGGGATGGGCCCGGGGCGATGCCCAGATCGTTCCAGGAGCTTCCCTCCGGCTCCTGGCCGTAGTCCACTATGTAGCCGATCCGCCCAACGAAATCCTCAAGCGATACGTTCGACCAGGCGATCATCCCGTCCCTGACGGGGAACTTGCCCTGAAACCAGCCCACAACGCCCGGTCCGGCGGACATTTGTCGTACAAATACCAGGACTTTCTCGCCGACAACAAAGGGAGGGGCCTGCTCAACGATCAGCTCCGAATCGCCGATCTTCCCGCCAAGCTGAATGAGGGTAAGCTGGTCCCGGGGCTGGCCCTTGACGTAGCCGCCGAGGGCATCGTCCGGGATGATCGTGACGTGCGTATATATCCTGGTCTGGTCGGCGTTCCACCTCGGCTCCATACCTGTGACGGTGCCGACGATAATGGAATTCGCCCGTTGCGTGAGGTCAGCGAGGGATAACTTCTCCAAGAGGAGAGACATCACCATCGTGCCACCATCGGCAAACCTTCTGGGTTCATCGCCGGTCGCGGCGGCGGTCTTTTCCTCAGCCGGCGGCGTCCCCTCAACCGAGGGGACCTCGGTTGCCGATTGCTCCGTCCGGGCCTGATCCCCGTGCGCTTCGCCCTCCGGCTGGAGCAGGGCCGCCGTACAGCCCGGGTCGGCCAGCGTCGGCAGGTCCAGCGGGATAAGGCCGGCGTGGGATTCGATCGCTCCAAGAACCAATACCTGCGCGGCGAGCGCGACGATTGCAAAACGATGAAAATATGTCCTCATGACCAATCTCCGTATTTGTCGGGAACGCAGCGCGCCCCGCCTCCTCGTACTAACTGGCACGACCCATGCTGGTACGACCCATGTCCCGGCCGCAAGCATTCATCCCAGCGGGCCGTCTGTGCCGACCAGGAGCCACTTGCGCGGGCAGAGACATTCCCTGTTCCGATAACCATCGGGCACAATTGCCCTGTTGTGAACAACTCACCGCGACCCCGAACTCTCTCGCGCATGTGCGCTCTTCTAATAGCCGAGCCGGTTTAGCACGCTTTGTAACATGGCCAAACGTGACGTGATGCCGACTCTCTCTCCCTCTGCCTCGCGTCCAGAAGCACCCTGAACGCCTGCCCTGATCCCTGGACTCCTAGAAATAACTACTGCTAGGGAACACCATATCCGTGGACCGCTGCTACCGGAAACAAATGATATGTCGGGTGCGGGCCAAAATGCTCCCACTCCATCTCCCAGCCCAGCACAGTAGATTGTTACCAGAAAACACCAGCGCTGTCAACATAAAACCCGAAGAGTGGAACGCTACTGGCGGGCGTCAGGAAAATGGGTAAGCCGGTGGGGCGGCTCTCCGCGGCCGCCATCGGACCGTACTGGCGGGCACGGAGGCCAGGCCGATTTACGTGCGGCGCGAGTCGCGGACCCGGGGGCACGTTTTTGTGGTCATTCTGGCTTACCTTGAACATCGCTGAACCATCGAGGCAAGGGGGAACATCCGATTTAGGAGCGTACCAGTTGCTGCCTTGGGATAGAAAGGAGCTAGTGTGATAAAAAGTCGGCGGAGGGCAGCCTACACAAGAAAGGCGCCCATCCGCCGCTTTAGCACCACTTCTTGGGGAGCCAAGTGGTGCGCTAAAGAACGAGGATCACCTCAGGGTTGATCCTCGCCGTCAATACGGAAAGTTGTTCCCACTGGCAAAGCGGCCACCCCAGAACGAGGGACCAACTACTTTCCTACTAGACATTAGGACTCCAAACTGCTGATTGTCCAGCGTGGGGCCCGTTTTCCGCGCTGAAGGGCTCCTGAAAGAAGCAACGACGCGAACGTCGACACCTAGCAGTCTGTCGGACTTAGGGT
>JAGMDK010000125.1 GCA_023128695.1 Phycisphaerae bacterium | reverse complement strand
ACGGAACAAGGCTCCCGACGGCCGGTACATCTAGAAACTAGAGACTAGAAACTAGAAACTAGACCTTGTCACCTTATCACCTTGTCACGTTCCCCACGTTCCCACGGCCGGTACGGGGCCCGGCCGCTACATGCAACTCAGAAAATGTGGGTAATAGCAAGCTCTTGAGCAGTGTCTTCTTTTGACCAGCGGTAGCTTGGGCACTGCTCAAGAGCAGTGGCACGCGGCTGGCACTCTGCTCAAGAACAGTGGCACGCGGCTGGCACTGCTCAAGAGCAGTGGCACACGGCCATGTCTCTGTTGCACACTCTCAATTGGCGGGTCGGACAGGCAAATGGTAGGGCAGGTGAGCGGGAGGGCGAGGCCCATCTGGTTCAAAACCGGTTCCCGGGGCCATTGCGGGGTGGCGGCGGGTGCACTACCATGCCTTTTTGTGCGGACGCAGGTGAGCTGAGACCTCCGGACCCGGGCCGGGAGCGGAGAGTGAGGCCCCGCGCGGGCACGGCCTGAACGAATGGGGCCGGGAGGCGTTCCGGCCGGGACGGCATTCCGAGGCGCATGGCGACATGAAGCCCACAAAAGCATGGCGTAAGGTTTCAGAGGCGGCGGACCTGAAACGCCTGATCCGTAACGTCCCGGATTTCCCGCAGCCCGGGGTGCTCTTCCGGGATATTACGCCGTTGCTGGCCGACCCCTCGGGCTTGGCGATGGCGGTCGAGTTGATGGCCCAGCCCTTCCGCGGCAAGCGCATTGATGCAGTAATCGGGGCCGAATCACGCGGCTTTATCTTCGGGACCGCAGTGGCAAAGGAACTCTCGGTCGGCTTCATCCCGGTGCGCAAGCCGGGGAAGCTGCCGGCCAAAACGCGACGGCGTGAGTACGAACTGGAATACGGAACCGATGCCCTCGAGATGCACGCGGACGCCATCCATTCGGAGCAGAATGTACTGATTGTTGACGATCTGCTGGCGACCGGCGGGACGCTGGCAGCGTGTTGTGACTTGGCCCGTGACGCCGGGGCGGCGATCGAGGCCGTGGCGGTCCTGATCGAACTAGTAGAGCTGGGAGGACGTGCACGGCTGGGAGAGTGTCCCGTCTTCAGCGTGATCTCATATTGACGGGACGGGAGCAACAAACGCCGTATCTTGCACGTGGCTAATGAATTAGCGCCAATCCTGCCGGCCCGAAGCGGCGCCTCGTGCGAGACACCGAGGAATTTGGCGCGGCGGCAACAATAGGGTATGGAAGTGCCGGTTGGAAACCGGTCTCCGGATTCCGCCTTGCCGTGTGTTCGCTTGCGCGGTACACCGTCGCTGGCGAGAGTAATCCCGCCTGATGCTTTCGCGGCTTCGGCAGAGGCGGGGCTGGTGCTGTGAAAACGGCTGGAGGCTCATGATGACGGTAGCGAGGAATAGGGTCTTGCGGTGGCTGACCTTGGGACTGGTACTGGCGCCCCTGAGCGGGTGCGCCGTGGTCGGGGATCTGTTGAATCCGGGTTTCGTGCTGGGATTGGGGCTCGATCCGGCAACGATCACCCCGCCGGAGGGTACCGTGCTCGTGGCCTTCAACAACACGACGCCGTACCCGGCGTACTTCAGGGCGTACTACCTCGTGGACCAGAACGATGCCTCCCGCGACTCGCGCAACTTCTCGGTGGTGGTGGAAGGGGGCGAGGTGGAGAACGAAGTAATCGAGTGTCCGGTGGGACGGATCTCTCCGGGCACATTGTTCAATATCTACTCCGTCGATCCGGAGGAGTCGGTCGATCCGGTGGCAGTGATTACCTACGCCGCTTCAGGCGAGACTATTCAACAGGTCATCGTAGAGTATGATGTTAGTTATCCGGTGGATGTCGGAACAGCTTTCCAGTGCGGGGATGTGGTGGAGATTCGCCTGTCCGAGGCTGCCGCGTTCGCGGAAGCAGAAGTAGTAGTTACAGTAAGTGTGATTCCTGGACGGTGACCGCCGAAAGGAGCGCGTCTGGATGTATGCTCGAAACGGGCTCGCGGTTGTGGGCATTTGCCTGGTGCTGAGTGGGGTGGGGACGGGCTGCATCTCGCCCGGGGACATCCTGAATCCGGAACTGATCTCGTTGGTGGGAGCACAGCGGCAGATCGCTGTTCTGCCGGGGGATGCGCCGGGGTTGCTGGTTTGGGTGGAAAACCGAACGGACCGCCTGGCAGAGATCGTGGTCTCCTATCGAGATGGAGACGACAACATCGACAGCTACACTACCTACTTGAACGCCGGGGACAAGAGCGGGCAGATGCTGGTCTGCCCGGTGGCCGAGATTACGCTGGGAAGTGTGACCGACCTCACCCAGGCCGGGGCACGCGTGGCCCTGGTCACGGAAGCATACGGTTCCGTGGATACTATGCCCTATATGGACGTGGAGGCGTTTGGGCGCTTGTTGCAGGATGGCATAAATTACAATTGCGGGGACTCGCTGGAGTTTGTCGTCCGGCCGTCCTCGACGTCGCCCCCGTCGCCTTCGGGCTATCAGACGATCGCTTTCTTCCGCCGGGCGAGCAACCAGTAACGGATGCACAGGC
Source organism: Phycisphaerae bacterium (assembly GCA_023128695.1). Classification (GTDB taxonomy): domain Bacteria; phylum Planctomycetota; class Phycisphaerae; order UBA1845; family Fen-1342; genus JAGMDK01. The sequence continues at coordinate 5,176 of JAGMDK010000125.1, read as the reverse complement.
CGTGGCATAACGCTGAGGTGTTGGAGTACGGAATGAGAAACATGGTGCGAGGCGTATGTGCGTGCCTGGTGGGGCTGGTGGTGGCGATTCAACTCGGCGGCTGCCCGTCCGGCATCCCGCCGCTGGAATATGTCGCGGGAGGGACGGGGGATTCCGCCTTGATCACGGACCAAGCCCTGGTCGACGTGCTGACGCCGACCAGCAATCTGTCGATCACGGGCGGCACCCAGGTGGAGGTGAACTGGCGGGTCTTTGCCACGTCACGTTATTCCACGGTCAGCGTGATCATCGATCAGGACCAGGACCCGGATAACGGCAATGAAGTCACGGCCTACTCGGACCTGGAGCTAACCGAGTCAAAGGTGCTGGTGGATACCACGCGGCTTCTGAAGGGTACGTACTATCTCGGGGTGGTGCTGGTGGAAGTCGGGGAGATCGTGACCTTCGATTACGCTTCGGGCACCATCACGATCGACCAACGGCCGACGTTGTTCTTCACCTCGCCGCGGGACAATCTCGTCTACGACCGAACCGAAAAGATCAACCCGACGCTGAACGTGGCCTGGGAGTTGTCCGACCCGGATTCGGTAAACACGGTGGAGATTCTACTCGATCCGGACGACTCGCCGAACGGCAATGAGGTGCTATTGTACCACAGTGACTCACAAGGCGGGGACAGCTTTACCTTCGATCTCCCGACCGCAGCCTTTGATTCAGGCACCTACCGCCTGCTGGCAGTGGTCTCGGACGGCGAAAACGCATTTTCGTTCTACGCCCCGGGGACCATTCGCCTGCGGTCACGCTTGGCGGGTCCGATTGACCTGCGGGACCTGCACTTGTCAGAGGAAGGCAAAGTCTCGGGAGTGGTCTTCGAAGGCTTCAATCCGCGCGACAACGCCGGCAGCTTCGTGAGTTCGCTCAAGGATGTGGACGGCGACGGGTTCAGTGACGTCATCATCCTCTCCCAATTCGGCAAGGCCCGCTACGAAAGCAGTATCCACCGGACCGGGATCGGCGAGGCTTACCTGGTGTACGGCCGACCCGAGCGGTTCTCCGGGGTGATCAACCTGAACTCGACCGGAACCTTGTTCCGCGGCGAGTTCTATACCGGCGCCCCGGAAACCTCCGACCCGATCCGCCCCAGCCGCGGCATCACAAGCTTCACGATGCTGTCGGACTGGGACTCCGACGGCGTTCGTGAAATGGCCTTCGGCTTGCCGTTTACGGACTCGGTCTCGGCGGGCACCTTCACCATCGGCTCCACGGGCGGAGACCTTGCGCCGCTGGATCCGGCCGGCTACTTCCGCACCGGAACCGTGGTCGTGGTCGCCGGTTCGTCCCTCCGGCCGGACCTCGGCTTCCCGGGCCGCAACGTTTTCAATCTCGCGGAGTTCGGCACGCTCGCCCACATGACGCGGAGTTGCGGACTTTGCTATGATTCCGACGCGTGCGCCTGCCTGGAAGGGTTTTGGAGTCCCAAGGCGCCCGCCCCCCTGGGCGGCTGTTCGGACACCAAGTTCCATGAACACATCGTGCATATCGACGGGACCCCCAATACCGGCTCGATCCGCCTGGGCTGCCGCTTTTCCAGCATGGATTTTGGCGATCAATTCGGGGAATCAGTTTCGAGTTGGGACTTCGACGCGATCATCATGAGCGCGCCGAACCGTGATCCGTCGGTCTGTGTCGGTGGTCTGCCCGGCCCAATCCCGGGCGCGGGTGTGGTTTCCATCTTCTTTACCGACGTCAAGGATGGATTTTACCCCTGGACAAACAATCAGGCCCCGGCCGCCAACAGCGACATGGGTTATCGGGGCTCCGCACAGAGTGCCGGGGACCGACTGTTGCCGCACGGCGGGCCGTATCATTATCTCATTGACGATCTCCTTTACAGTCCGGGGTACACTGTTGACCCAGACGATTCGACGCCGTGTGAAAGGGTAGTTGACGCACACATTGTCACCCCGGATCGCTCGGTGCGTTTCTGGTCGCAGACGCCCGGGGCTCGCCTGAGCAACGTCGAGGGGCTCGATGATGTCAACGGCGACGGGTTGCTGGATCTAGTGATCGGCGCGCCGCTGATCAATGAGGGTTCCGGGGCCTGCTACATCGTTCTCGGGCGGCTGCGCGAGCTCGTCATGAGTGGCGAGTTGCCGGTCGAGGAGTTCGGGTTGCCGATGTCCAGTTCGGAGCCCGCCGGGCAGCGCATCTATGACGGCATCCGGATCCTCGGGGGGCCGGGTGAGCGGCTGGGGCAATCGCAGGATGACGCGGGCGATTTCAACAACGACGGCTTCGCCGACGTCGTCATCGGCTCGCCCCTCGTGAGCGGCGGCCGGGGTGGGGCGGCGGTCTTCTTCGGCTCCCGCGAGGTGATCAACCTGACGCAGGCGGAGATCCCATATAACGAGTTGCCGGCCCGCGGGCTGGGAGTGGTGTTCGTGGGCGAGGATGAAAACGACCTGGCCGGTGCCCGTGTCGCCGGCGCGGGCGACATCGACGGGGACGGGAATGACGATATTCTGATTGCCGCACCGAATCGCTCAATCCGCCAAGACCTGGATTTGGACGGCAAAGTGGATGTCGACCGCACGTACTGCGGCGTGGTCTACCTGATTTACGGGTCCCCTGATCTGGGAGGCACTCTGAACTTATCCGATATCGGAACGGAGACCCTGCCGGGGGCGGTCTTCATCGGGCGCAGAACCAACGACTACCTGGGCGCCGGGCTGGGTGAGCAGGGTGACCGCAGCACCGGTATCGCCGGGGCCGGCGACGTCGATGGCGACGGCGCGGGCGATATCCTGCTCGGCTCGGTAACGGCTTCGCCGCGCGACCGGGCCGCGGCCGGCGAAACCTACCTGCTGTACGGCGTAGGAGACTAGACGCGTGGAGCGCCTGGCGGGCGCGAGGACGAACCATGAAGCGAGTATGCATTTTGTGTTATCTGCCGTTCCTTATTTTGACGGCCGGCTGTCCGGACAACGTTCAACAGATCAACCCTTACCTGACCTATGCAGAAACGTTCGGCGTCGGCGGCACGAGCGAGGAGGACGCCCCCCAGGGAATGGGTGGTCAGGGGGCGGGCTTAGCCCCTACTTTCCGGCAACTCATGGCGGTTACTTTCCAGAACAATCATCCCTCCGCCGAGTTGAATGTTTCTTTCGTGGCCTGGGTGGATGTCAGTCGGATTCGTTCGGCCGACCAGCAGGACGCGCTGTTGGCCGGGGGTTATATGCAACTTGTGAATGGCGTTCGACTGGGCAACGCCCTCGTTCTGCCGATGGGAGCCTTCGTGTACGACGGAGGGGGGACGCTCGGTGCGACGGCGATTGTGCTCGGGCCGACGCAAGCGGCGCCCAGCACGGGGAGTCGGGGTGGGGCTGAGGAAACGGCTTTGCAGCCGACCTCACGGTCGATCACGCTCATCACGCCGGACGGAATATTGGCGTTCGTGCAGCCCCCCGTGTCGTCTGACAGCGTTGCGTTTTCCTTTACGCAGAACGGCGAGCCACTCACGGCCGAACCGGTCGCGGGCGCGGTCGGCCCGTACGCCGGGGCCACGCTCGGGGGCGGCTTGAAGACCCTGGCCCAGGTGGACGTGTACGAGTGTGATCCCTTCCGGCCGGGGCTGTTCCTCCAGTTGAGTGGTGGCTCGGCCCAGCCGAATGAGTATTTTGAAGGGGACGATGTTCTGTTCGAGTTCAACGCGCAGCCCGACGTCAATGGTGACTTCGCCCGAGTGACGATCGGCGAGACAGAGTGAGCAGCGTTGCGACGCGCCTCACTTGGCCGCGCGTTGGAAGATGTATAATAAGTTAGGGCGAACCGTTGAGGTGAGACCATGAAAAGGATTGGCGTTGCGGGGGCAGGGCTGCTGGCTTGTATTTGTGGGGCTTCAGCTTTCGGGCAAGACGAGAACCCCCCGCGCATCGAGCCTGGGTCAATCAACTACACGATTGCCTCCTACTTGGGAGGCCGTGACTACACTCTCTACTCTTACTACGAATCGATCTTCGACCTGTACGGGGTCGTCAATCTCTGGGATACCCCGATTCCGTTCAATCCGTTGACTGACACCGCCCGGGAGCTGGACATCATCAGGGTTACGATGGAGGTAACCGACCTGGACTTGCCGGACGAGGATTTCTTTCTCCAAGTGCGCGCTTATGCGATGTCCAGCGGACCGCCGGACACGCCCCCGCTCGAAGGCGCCACCGACAACTATGAATCTTATCCCACGCCTGATCCGGTTACGGCAACTAGTGTTCTGATCGAATTCACCCTGCAAGTGCCGGATTATCAGGGGGTTAATCAAAGGCGGCTGCGCGGGGAAATCAACTGGGACGTTTGGTGGTCGGTGGAAGTCCGCATAGCAAACGACGAGAATCCCGATGATCCAGATCCGGGCGAAGTGGCCGTGTGGGACGAGATCAGTTTCCCACTCTTTGCGATCGAGCAGTCTGCGTTGCGCCCGCCCGATCCCCCCCCCTTTGCCGACGCCGGAACGGACCAGGACGTCGCCTTGGATCCCGCGAGCGGCGAGGTGGAAGTCACGCTGGACGGGAGACGGACGTTTGACGCTACGAACATCGGGTTTGATGTGTTGGATGAAAATGTTTTCGAGAAAGACAACCTGCAATATATCTGGGAATGGCATTCCGGGCCGGTCCAGATCACCGCGGATGAAATCGTGGCCGATGCCGTCAACCCGGCGATCGCGCGGGTGACGCTGGACATCCCCAGCACGACGGATAATCCGTATGTCTTCCGCTTGCTGGTGCAGGACAGTTCCAATGCGTTGCCCTCCACCGATACTGTCACTATCAATGTGCGGGCGGCCCTGCCGGGCAACAACGCCCCTGTCGCCGTCGTCGTGGGCCCCGCCGATACCGTCCCCGTCGGCGGGCTGGCCGAGCTCAGCGCGGCGGGGTCGTGGGACCCGGACGAGGGTGATACGGAAAACCTTCTATTCCACTGGGCCCAGACGAACGAAGTCGGCGGAGAACTCTCGGACGAGCAGTTGCGGACCGGGTTTCAACCGCTCGAAGGACGAGATCAGGCCGGGTGCCGGTGGCGGGCGACCGCCGAGGGGACCTATTATTTTCAGGTGCTGGTCATCGACCAGCCTCAACTGCGAGACCCCGTCTTGGTTGACAGCGCCCTGAGCGACACC
>JAGMDK010000124.1 GCA_023128695.1 Phycisphaerae bacterium | reverse complement strand
CGGCGCCTTCGGCTTCTGCTCCACCAGCGGGGGTGGGCCGCCCGAAGGCCTGGCCACCGGCGGCGGGGCAGCCGTCGCCTTCGGCTCCGTCGGCGTCGGGGCTTCCATCGTTGGGATCGGGATGTAGTACGTCGAGCGCCGCGTGCCGCGCCACTCCGGCCCCAGCTCGGCAAAGCCCAGCGTCGTGAGCTGCCCCAAACGCGACTCCATCGTCCGTAACAGGACCGTACCCTCACCCTTGCGGACAAGTTCTTGATAAATATCGTTCAGACTCTGAAGTTTCGGTCCCTGCCAGTGCGGATCCAGAGCCGCGAAGGCACTCGCGTCCGCGCCCGCCGAGGTGTCGGACTCGGCCGGATAAAGCAGACGCTGAAGAGCGGCCACCCATTGGGCGGCCGTTTCCGCGTTGATATCGCCGGCCGCCAGCGTTGCCACCCGGTCGTGGACCGTGTCGAGCACCGGCCGCACCGTGCCGCGCAGTTGCTCGGTCAGCACGATTTCATCATCCCGAGCGGCATCCCCGGCCGAATTCAACACAATGATGTAGCCATAGCTCTCGTTGACTTCCTGCACCAGCTTCCGAAACGTGCCGGCCTCATCGTCGTCAAAATACCCCGGGAAGTAACCGCGGTCGGCCAGGCCGGCGGCTTGAATGCTGTCGGCCAGCACGCGATCCAAACCGCGGAGGTCAGACTCGTTCCCACCAATCAAGGCGGTAATTTCGAGCCGAACAGGATCGTTATTCTCCTCCGGGTGCGCCACGCAGGTGTCATAGGCCTCATAAAGAGCATCACGCCGTGCGATCCAAATCCCCCGCTGCGCCAGGATCGCATCGCGGAGTAGTGGTATCCGCAGGAAACCGGCCCCGTGCTCGCCTTGCCAGGTGCACGCTGCCATGGCCCCTGCGAACTTGGTGTAGTTCTCGCCGAACGAGGTCCGGAAGGCCTCCAGTTGCTCCTGGGTCTCAATCGCGGTATCACCGGCGGCAAGCAGGACTTGATAGGATTCCTGAATCTGTACACAACAGTCGCGAATTCGCATCCACTCCTGGATGACCGGATCGGGGCTTTCCGCGCTCAGCGTCGCATAACGCTGCGCATACGTGTGCAGATTGACGATCGCGGCGTGGATTGTCCCGAGCGGATCGAACCGAATCGGGGCGGAGGGATCGGGGTTCTCCTGGACGAGCAGCCGGGCCGGATTCCGTATCTCGTCTCGATCCTCGGCCCCGTGCAGCGCGAGGAAGTACAGCTTGGCCTGGTCGAGCACATCCTTACGCTGCGACAAGAGGGGCGTCGTCGCTTCCGGAATGATGGCGAACATCTTCTGGAAGCTCTCGTAATCGAGATGTTCCGGGACGCTTTCCTGCTCCGCGCAGCCATACCAGGCCAGATACTCATGCAGGGCAGCCTGGAACTGTTCCAGGGGCACGCCGATTGCGGATTGCGGACTCCCGTTCCCACGTTCCCACGTTCCCACGTTCCCACGCTTACCCTGGGTTGGGACGATCTGTGCCGAGCGTAGCGACTCTTCCACCGCGGCCAGCACCGGCCGCAGCACGCTGTGCTCGAACAGGCTGATCTGGATGTGGAGCAAGTCCTCCACCGGCCGATCGGCGCCGATCCCGAGCGACAGGACAGTCGGCCAGATGCTTCCTTTCAAGACCTCCACGTCGCTCCCGATTTGCCCGACCAGGGTCAGCGCCTCCGTCGGCTTGGCCGCCAGGGCGGGGGCCTGCTCGGCCCGCACGCGGGGTTCGCTGATGAGGCTGCCGAACTTGAACGCGCTGATAATCAGGATGACCACCATCACCACGGCCAAGGCCCCGCTGCCGATCATCAGCACCTTGGCCAACTTGCGGTGGCGGACCACCTCCTGCTCGTTGCGGAACACCAGCCCATGCTCGGGGAACACCTTGCGGAACAGCAGCTCCTTCACGAAGTGCGGCCGCGGCCGGGGATACAGGCTCTCCAGCGGCTGGAACTGATTGGCGGCGTCCTCGCCGAGGCGGTCGGTCAGATGCCGCAGGATCAGCCCGCCCTGCTGGGTCGCGCTGGTGAAGTACACTCCGCGGAAAATCAGATTTTTCACGGCCCGCGGATTCTTGATGTATGGGAAGAGCGTGCGGACGTAGGTTTGCAGCGGCTCTTTGATCTGCCGGAATTCCTCTGGGAAACTATACGCCAGCCCCAGCTCGCCCTCGTCGACGTCGTCGTTGAGCCGGCGGAGGCGCAACTCGTTCAGCCGCTCGTAAACGGCGCCGAAGTCCGTACCGAACTTTTCGGGGTCGTACAGCTCATTGAAGTCTCCGGCTCGCGAGAAGCCGAAAATCTGGTTCTTGATCGTGATGTCGCGCTCAGCCCGGTCGAAGAACGGCATGAAGCCGACGATCTTGTCACACTTGGTGATGACCATGTACGTGGCGAAGGTGACGCCCAGCTTGTTCTGCATGTCGCGCAGGCGCTCGAGCATCGTGTTGGCGTCTTCCTCGTGCTTTTCGGGCGAATCCTGCAAGAGGTGTTCGGCCGAGACGCACAGCAGCACCCCGTTGATCGGGTAGCCCTTGCGGCCGGAGCCGACCGTCTTGAGAAACGAGTCCCATTCGCGGTGGTCGGAATCCTCCTGCGGGTTGCACAGGCGGCCGGCCATGTCGACGAAGATCGCGTCCTCCGTGAACCACCAGTTGTAGTTCAACGTGCCGATCTGGTAGCCCTCGGGCTTGCCGGTCGAGAAGGTCAGTCCGCCTTCGTTGATCAGCTTGGTCTTGCCGCAGCCCGAGTCCCCGATCACCACGTACCAGGGCAGGTCATAGACGCTGATGCCGAGCTTGCGCATTTCCTTGATGGCGGCGAAGAACTTCTCGTTGTTGCTCTTGACCGCCGCCCGCAGGCTCATCGAGACCTTGCCGCTGTCGGCGTCGGTGGCCAGGTCGGCTTCCATCTTCTTCTGGCGTTTCTTGGAGGAGCGGCCGAAGATCTTGGAAATGATCAGGGCGATGACCAACACCACCACGATCACGACCACCAGGCCGAGAATCAGTACGACGGGGTTGATACCCTTGAAGACGTAGCGTTGAAGAAAGAAGATGATGCCGAAGGGCGTTCCCAAGCCCGCCATCGCCACGAGCATTTTCATCTGGGGCGGGAGTTTCTTGTACGCTGAAAACAGTTTTTTCATGGCACACCTCGTGGGATTTACGATTTACGATTGACGATTTACGATTGCGGATTGATAAACGAATCGTCAATCGTCAATCGTCAATCGTCAATCGTCAATCTGCAATCGTCAATCGTCAATCCTCTTCATCGGTCGTCAAGACCGGCACCCGGTCTCCCGTCCACTCGGCGGCGGCGTTGTTAATCCCGGCCGTCTCCCGGCTCCAGGCCACCCGGAAAGTCGTCAGGGACACGCCCACAACCACAACCAGAATCACCAGCACCAACGTCAGGCTCAGCCCGAGCTTGTAGTCAACCTTGACTTCCTGGTTGTGTTTGTAGGCTTCAGGGAACATCTCCTTGCCGCGCGACGTGGAGTAGGCCGGCAGCCGCGTGAACAGCCGCCGCGTGTAATCGGCCAATTCCTGCGGGCGATCATGATACTGCCCCTTGAAGCCCAGCCGCAGGCAGATGAAGTACAGGTTCAGCTTCTCGGCCAACTCGAACTTGTCGCGGCGGTCGCGGCGCTCGGCCAGTTCGTACTCCCTCTGGTTTTCGTCGCAAGCCTCGAAAAACTTCTCGCCGCCGAGGGCCTCGACGTGGTTGAGGATGTCCACGTCGGTCTCGAAGCGGTGATCGAACCAGAAATCGCGGCCCTCCCATTCGCAGTTGAGCATCTTGTAGTCCAGGAAGTAGCACATCATCGCCTTGAGATGGTCTTCCCAGGCCCGCAAGGCCATCGGGTCGCGCTGCGCCAGATCCTCCGCGTCACGGATGGCCGAGAGGGCCTCGTAGCGAACCTGATCGGGAGGCGGCGTGGCCCCGAACTTGACTTGCCGCCCAAAGTTAATGGCGAAGTCAAACAGGGGCCAGCAGACTTCCGTCAGGCGAATGGTCGATCTCTCCTCGTACTCTGTCATCGTCCGGGTCCCTTCAAGCAGACGTACAGGGTCGGTTTAAGCTGTTCCATGGCCGCCATCTGTCCCTCGCGAATGCTCATGCGGATGCCGCGCTCCTGCTCGCATTCCCGCCAATAATCGGTGCGGTCCGGGCCGATCATCTTGTCCACGCGGTAGTAATGGAGCCCTTGCCGCCGCGGCAGCGTCCCCGCCGGCACCGACTTGATCTGTAACCGCAGGCCCCGGACCGCGATGTTGTGAATCCGCGGCGAGCGTTTCGGCGAGGCCAGCTTCATGTCCAGGCGGCTGTAGACGTGCTGGTGCAACTCGTCGGTATCCTTGTCCTCGGCCTGCAAGCCGACGTACATCTCCAGGTTCTCGTCGATCCACTCCCGATCCAGCTCGACCTCGAGCCCCTCGCGGCCGCGCTCGTCCTTCTTGCGTGCGAACGGCCGCTGCATGAAGGCCATCGGTCGCATCGCATCGAGCAGCACGAGCAAACGCCGCCGCACCTGATCCAGGCTTTCGGCCGGAGCGTCGTGATCGTAGGTGGGGATGGTCCCGGGCACCAGCTCGTCGTGAAAAACGGAGAGGTGGCCGATCAGCCGAGAGAGCACGACGAAAACGTCGTAGGGGTGCAGCCGCGGGCATTGTAACAGGGCCCGCTGCTCGGCCCGCGTCTCGTTCAGGGCATGTAACTTGAGCAGATGTTCGGTATTGGCCGCCACCCCGTCGGTAAACAGCATGTGGTGCTCGCGAGCCTCGCGGGCTAAAACTTCGTCCTTCGCTTCGACCTGATCCGCAAGCGAGTTGACCAGCGCGCTCAGGCCCGCGTCGGCTTGGATCGCCAGCAGCGGGCCGGCCCCGATTTCATCCAGTTCCGGGACGGCCCCGGGACGGTCCGTACGTTTGATACGACAGAGCCGGACCACCTCGTACCCGGTCATGTCCTCGCCGGTCGCGAAGAGCCGGCCGCGCATGCGACGCACATATAGTGTCTGGGGATTTTCGCCGGTGTTTTCGTCACGCCGGGTGAGCGGGTAGGGCTCGTAGCGCGGGTTGCCGTGGGTTTGCTCGGGGTTTTCGAGCGAGACGCAGTTCGCCCGGACTTCCTGCATCTGCGGGATGCCGAGGAAGATGTCCACCGTCCCGCCGCCCTCACCCATGGCCTCCTCAAAGTTCAGCGGCGGCAGCTCCAGATTCTCCGGAATCCGAGCCCAGGTGCCGTCCTTGAACCGTAATTCGCAACGATCCACTCGCAGGGTGAGCTTCTCCAGCGGCTCCTCGGCGATCTCCAACTCGACAAAGCCCCAGGCGAAGGGCCGCGCGGCGTCGAGCGAGGAACGCACCACGGTTTCCATCCGGCGTTGAGCCGACTGGAGGTGATGCGGCCGCAGGAAGACGCCCTCGTACCAGTGAATCTCAGTCCAAAACGTCATTCGCCCTGCTCTCCTGCCAGCGTTTCATCCGGCTCCGCCAAAAGGCTGGTGTGCCACTGCTCTTGAGCAGTGCAAGATTCTGAGCACTTAGGCCGGCACTGCTCAAGAGCAGTGGCACACATTTTGTGAGCGACTCACTCACTTTTGCCGTGCATCTTACGTTTAGACAGCACCTTGATGTACTGGGCGGCTTGGAGCGGCCGATCCGGGTCGACGTCGATCTGGATCTCGAGGTCGGCCCGATACGCCCCGGGCGGGTGGAACTTGGCCGGAGACACCGGGAGCACGTCGCCGTCCCGGCCGATAAACTTGCCGAAGACATAGATGACGGACTTGTCATCATGGAGCCCGCCCGTCCAACCGCTTTCAAATTTGATGCCGGTCTTTTTGATCGGCTTCTCGCCGTCCATCACGGCCCCGCGTAAGGCTTTGCCAATATGCCGGCCGAACACGCGGTCGTCGTTGGTCAGCACGTAGACCTGGTTCTTCGGCAGATCGAAGTGACCGCCGCCCGCTCCGGCCGTGGTCGGCCGCCGCTCGAACCACTCCTTGGCGGTGACTTTTGAATCCGGGCGGAGGAGTTCGTTGCCGGTCTTGTCGAGGTCCCCCGGGTACACGCAGACAATGGCCAGTTCGAGCGGCTCGCCGGTGCGTTTGTCCACCGGCCGGTTGGCCTGTGAGGCGGTGTTGATGTACGGGGCCTGGTGAATGGTCATGGTCCGCCCGCAGCCGACCAGCGTCGCCAGCGTCACCACGCCGCAGAACAGACCGAGTCCAGCGCGCGGCCCGCGGCTCCCCGCGCTCCTGGATGTCGCAGCATTTCGCATGACTCACACTCCTGCATTCTGTATTCTGTATTCTGTATTTCCCCTGGATGTAGCAACATTTCGCATGATTCACACTCCGTGTGCATAAGCGTCCGCCAGCTTCTGACTCCGCAGCTCGCGGATATGCTGATGGAACAGTTCCTGTCCGTCGTCCCGAATATAGTCCTTTATCTTTCGGTTGGGATCAGATCCCATCCCGAGCTCGCCCCGCATTTGCTCCTCCAGCTCGTGGGCGATCGATTCAATCGCGCTGTCGCCGGCGATGGTCGCCGCCAGGGTCCAGCGCTTCAGTCCCAGCAGACGCATTTTAACAACACCGGCCGGCTTGCCGTGCTCGGCGTCGATGATCTCCTTGATCACTCGCTGCAACTCCGGCGAGCGGGCGTAGACGTCCCAGGGCCGGGCCACGGCCGGGTTGTGTTTGGCGAAGCCGCCCAGGAACGGTGCCAGGGCCTGGTCCAAATCCTGTACAAAACGAGTCAACTCGATAAAAGTATCGACCAGTCGCTCGGCCGCCTGAATCGGCGGGGTCAACCCGCCGGGCGCGAGCGGGGGCTTGGACCGGGCCAACCGATCCCAAAGAACGGCCAGTGCCGAGCCGGCTCCCGCCGAGGAAGAAGACTTCGCCGTGAGGACGTCGGCTTTGAGTTGTTCAATGACCGCGTCCTTTTCCAGGCGGAGCTGCTCCATGTTGCCGCGGGTCTGCTCGACTTCGGTCCCGAGGCTGCGTTTGGCCTCTTCGAGCGTATCGACGCGCGTGGTGTCGCCGGCCGCCAACTCGGCCCGCTGCAACTTGATGGCCAGTTCCTCGACCCGGCTCTCGGCCTTATGAAGTTGCCCGTTCTTGGCAACGACCTGCCCCTCGAGCTCGGCGATCTGGTCCTGGGCACTTTTCAGACGCTTACGCTGGTCGGCGTTGATGCGGTCCAACTCCTCGGCCCGCTGCTGTTCGGCCTCAAGCTGCTTGGTGCCGCGTTCCAGATCCGCCTGAGCGGCCGCCAGGGTATCAGCGAGGAGTGCTTTCTCTTCGCTGACGCGCGTCAGCTTCTTGGCCAGCAACTCGGCCTGACTGGGCTCCACACCGTCCGCGGCCGCGAGCGGCCGGTCGGCCAGGTCCACAAAAAACGAGGCCAACAGACGAAAACGCTCCGTCTCCGGGGCCTGCGACAACACGGCCCGCAACGGCTCGAAGAGCTCAATAGTGTTTGAATCCGGCGACAAGTTCCGTCTCTGTTCACCCGCGGCCACGCTGACGCCTCGATTCTACTGCTTTTCTGACGGTCCGAAAACAGGAATTAGATATATACGCCCGGGATCCCGGCACTTGTCACGGCCTGCCTGGACGGCGAGATGGCCTCAGTAGCCGGGCTCCGAACTGACGCCGATTCACACTCGCTGCGACAGTTGTGAGGACTATATACCGCTCGCGGGCACCCGGCAAGTGCCGAGCTGGAACAGTGAGCGTCAATATAGTGGGTGGGGCGGGCCTC
>JAGMDK010000123.1 GCA_023128695.1 Phycisphaerae bacterium | reverse complement strand
ACCCACTTTCCTGACGCCCACCCGAGCCGGAACGGCAGGCAGAATCAATTTGACAACCGCCGAATATGTGCTACATTGTAAATGAGCAAATATTCATTCATCAATGAGGCCGAAATGGCAAGACCGATCGAGAAACGCGAGCATATTGAGCGGGGAGTGGTTGAGGTTATCGCCCGCAAGGGGCTGCGCGGAACCACTATCCAGAATATCGCCGACGCCGCAAGTGTTTCTCCCGGCTTGCTTTACCGCTATTGGAAAAATCGTGACGAGCTTGCTGCTGATGTTTATCGGAAGCAATATATAGCTCTAGTGGGAAGGCTGGCAAACGTTGCTGCTACTGAACTTGACGCCGTCGCACAGCTTCGCGCCGTGGTGCGGGCCTTCCTCCGGTTCGCGGATGAACAGCCGGTCCTCCTTCGATTTCTGCTTCTGAGCCAACACGATTTGGCCCGTAACGTCCCCGAGGAGTTCGGCGTCCGCGGCTTAGCTCGTCAAATCGTTGAACACGGCATGGCTCAAGGTAAGCTCCGTCAGATGGAGCCCGGCCTGGCCATCCAGCTTCTGTTGGGGATCGTTTTGCAGCCGGCTATCGGCGCCGTCTATGGCCACCTGTCGACGCCGGTGAGCAAACACTTTGATGCTGTCTTCGATGCGTTGCAGCGTGTGCTGATAGCAGGGGCAAAAGGAGGGCTGTCTGATGAACACTGAAGAGATGATGCGAAAACTTGCTGGCTTCGCGGTTCGCCTCGACCGAATCGAGCGCCTCTTGGGGCTCGAGCGGGAGTCCGAGAACACCGTCGAGAATGCTGACGAGGCCGCCACAGAAACAGGGCACGACGACGGCGTTCTAACAAAGCTCCCGCCCGAAGAAAGTACGCCACCCAGGCATCCAAGCGAAGCGGTACCGGTACCGGCCCCAAAGCGGCCCGTTCCCGAGCACGCAAGTCCGCCTGCATCGACTCCGCGACCAAGCTCGGACGCAGCCCTTGTTTCCAAGCTGCTCAACATGCAACGTACAGCCCAATCAGGGCCACGACCGCACAGCAAGCTTCCTCTGGACGCGGAAGCCAGGCCTCAGCCGGAGCGCAAATCGCTCGAACTGCAAATCGGCATGCGTTGGATGGCCTGGGTGGGTTCTATCGTAGTCGTTCTAGCAATGAGTTTCTTTGTCAAGCTGGCTTACGATCAGGGCTGGTTCGGGCTCATTTCGCCCACCGCGCGCTGTTTGCTCACTGCCGCCTTCGGCGTGCTGTTGATCGCCCTGGGCGAAGTGGCACTGCGAATGGTTGGTCGTCCGGCGGCCGTCGGGTTATTTGGTGGCGGGCTCGGTACGTTGTACCTGACTGCATACGCAACTTTCCGCTACTTCGAGTTGGTCTCCGAGCAAGGGGCCTTCGTGCTGCTCGCCGTCGTTGCCGCGCTGGGAATTGCAATCACGGTGCGCGGCCGCATGTTGACCATCGGCGTGCTGTCGCTGCTCGGCGGCTACCTGTGCCCGGTACTTTTGCGACCGGAAACCCAGTTCCCCGCCAGTTTGCCGCTGTACGCCACGATGCTGCTTACCGTCGGGCTCGTCCTGTCGGCCTGGAATGCAAAGCCGTTCCGGGCGTTACGCTACGTGGCACTGGCGGGGCACGGCTTGATCGCCACAGCCTGGATCATCACCAACGGTGCCGAGCACTGGCTGCTGGCCCTCGCGCTGCTGGGCACGTCGTGTTACCTGGTCGTCGGGGAGGCGTTTCTCGCTGCCCGCCGCGCTCAATCGCCGCTGGGGAATTGCGGTGCCGCGCTAGCCGCCACGGCCTGGTTCGTGACGCTCGGCTGCTGGTTGCTGAACGACGTGCAGCCGGGCGAGCGCGATTGGCTCGGCCTTTTCACGGCCGCCATCGCGATTGTGGCCCTGGCCCTGGCTTACGTATTCGGTTCCGGTCTCACCGTCTTGCGCAAGATGCCGCGAACCGCGCTCGACAAGTTCACCGTGACACTCTGGGCGATTGTCGGCGTTCTACTTGCCGTCGCCATCGCTCTCCAGTTCGACGGCTACGGCCAGACCGTCGGCTGGCTGGCCCTCGGGCTGGCGTCGATCGAGCTGGGCCGGCGCCTGCCATCCCGCGGCGTGAGCACGTTCGGCCTCGTCGTGCTGGGGCTGGCCGCGGTGCGTGTGGTGAGCTTTGATTACAGGGCAGAGATACTGCGAGTGGAAGTATGGTCGTACGCCGGGGTGCAGGTAACGCGCTGGGTGCTGCTTGCTCTCGGGGCCATTTTTACGGCACAGGTCGCCGCCCAGCGCGTTCGTACGAAAAGCCGGTCGACAGCGGAGCCCACTGCTTTGTGCCTGCTCGCCACGGCCGGCTGGCTGGTGCTTTGGCTGGTGCAAGGCACTGGGCTGACGATCACCGCGTTGTGGCTGCTCGGTGGTATCATACTGTTGTCACTGGAACGGATTGGTCGCCGCCAGCACTATCTCGAGGCGGCTCTCGTGGTATTGTGCGCCACGGCCGGCCGTTGGCTGATCGCCGACGCGGTTTTGGCCCGCTTGAAGCCGGATTTCGACGGTTCAGCGCTGACGCCGTTCATTAACTGGCAAATGGGATTGGCACTGGCCATCGCCGCGACCGGGTGGTGGGCGTTCCGTGTTCTCATACGCCGCGCGCGAGGCACTGCTCACAGAGCAGTGGCACTCGGCACTGCTCACAGAGCAGTGGCACCCGGCACTGCTCATAGAGCAGTGGCACACGGTGACACGTCACTCCGGCTCCCGGCCGAATCGCAAGGCTGGCAGTGGGCCGTGATCGCCACTGCCACGTTTCTGCTGGTTGCGTTCAGTTTTCAGATCGACCTGGCGGTGACGCACCTGGCCGCGGCCGGACAGACCCTCGGCCATGCCGCCGACCATCTGCGACAACTCCTCTTCACGCTCTTGTGGACGCTCGGTGCCCTGGGCGTCGGTATCCTGGCAACTGCTACCGCGACACGCGACGAACGCGGCCCCGCGACCGGCGTCCATGTGCTGCTGCGGTTTGCCTGGGGCGTGCTGCTCGCGTGCGCTATCAAGTGGGTTGCTTTTGATGCCATGGTTCTGGATCTCCGGTCTGAATTCCTAAGTATCACGGGTGTCCGGCCGCTGCTCAACGTGCAGTTGCTGGTCGGCATTGCGCTCGCTTCGGGAGCACTTCTACTCGTGCGGATCACCGGCCTGACGCGAGTACCGGCCACGCAGTCGGAGTCCGACGTGTGGGTCCGGTGCGCCCGCTGGGTCCCGGTCGCCGCCTCATTGTTGCTGCTGTGGGGCCTCTCGTTCGAGACCCTACGAACCATCCATGGCTTTGAAGCCGGCCGGCTGCACAACTGGACCACGCTCTGGCATCCCCTGCAATTGCGCGGGCTCTGGCTGACGCTGCTGTGGGCCGGCGGCGGCCTGGCGATGACGCTTTACGGCCGCTTCCGACCCTGGCGAACCATGTTCACCACCGGCTCGTGCGTGCTCGTGGCCGCCGGGCTGGCATGGCTCACTTTCGACACGCTGTTTTGGCGACTCGAAGCAGGCGTTGTGCTTGCCCGACCGATTCTGAACCTCCAATTTGTGCTCGGTCTGTGTATTGCGGGCATAACGACGGCGGCCGCCTGGCTCACCCGGCGGGCACAACGTAATACCATCACAACAGACGACTTTAGTGCACGTGCAGCCACTATGGCCGTCATCGTAATCACCGCCATCGGCCTCTGGCTCGGCAGTCTGGAAATCGACCGCATCTGTGCACCGGAAGCGGCGCGTTTTGCCAACGCGGCCATGGTGCGGCAGACCGTGCTGAGCATCTACTGGGGCCTGTTTGGCATCGGGCTGGTCACGCTAGGATTTGTCCTCCGGATCGCGTGGTTCCGCTACGTCGGCTTGGCCTTGTTGGCGGTGACGCTGGCGAAGGTGCTGCTGTTCGACCTCGCGGCGGTACGCTATCTCTACCGCGTGCTGTCGTTGTTGGCCACGGGCTTGTTGTGCATGGCTACATCGGTAGCGTATGCGAAGCTATCGTCGCGACTCCTGGCGCGGCCGTCCGGTTCCGCATAACTTTCCGCCAAAGTGTGACACATAGGTCCGAGACCGAACAACGAACGCGACTTGGCGTATTGAACGGAGAGGAATTGTGAATGGAATGTTGTGGGAGGGCGAGGCTCCTGCCGAGCCGTGCCCCGGAAGTAGACTAACATACGGCTCGGCAGGAGCCTCGCCCTCCCGCTAGACGGATTGGTGTGCCACTGCTCTTGAGCAGTGTTTCTTAACAATCTCGATGCACTCGGCGAAGCTGTGCACTGCTCAAGAGCTTGCTGTTACCCACATTTGTGGGAATCGCCTCGCATGGGCCAATGATGCTGGTGCCATTTCCGGTCAGAGGCTTTCGCGCGACGGCCGGTACAGGGCCCGGACGCTACAGTGTGGAGGTGGCGCGCTAGGCCCGGCATTTATGC
>JAGMDK010000122.1 GCA_023128695.1 Phycisphaerae bacterium | reverse complement strand
CACTGCTCTTGAGCAGTGTTTCTTAACGATCTCGGTGTACTCGGTGAAGCTAAGCACTGCTCAAGAGCAGTGGCACACATTCGATGGGTGGCACGGCCGTGTCGGCCGTGAATACCTGCGAATTGTACACGGCTGACACAGCCGTGCCACCCATCAAGCGATGCGTGACAGAGCACTAGCCATTCTCCCGTCATTCCGCGTTCTGCACTTGCTCCTTGATCCGGTCGACCGCGCTTTTTATCTCGATGATCTCGCGGGCAATCGTGGCATCGCCGGTCTTCGAGCCCATCGTGTTCGCCTCGCGGAGCATCTCCTGGGCGATGAACTCGAGCTTCCGCCCGGGCGGCTCCGAGCCGGCCATCAGAGTCGCGAACTGCTCCAGATGCCCCCCCAGGCGGCTGAGCTCCTCACTGATGTCGCTGCGATCCGCGTAGATCGACACCTCTTTCAGCAAATCCTCCTCCGCCAATTGTACACTGCTGTCGGCGATGAGTTGTGCGATTCGCGCCGTCAGCCGGTCGCGATATTCTTCGATGACGAGCGGCCCCCGCGCGCGGATCAGCTCGAGGCTTGTCCGCATCCGCTCACAATGAGAGGAGAGGTCTTCTGCCAAGGCTTGGCCCTCGGTGGCCCGCATCTCGATCAGCCGCTCGAGCGCGGCGTGTATCAGCCGCTTGAGAATCTCCCACTTCTGCTCCTGTTCGGCCTCAGCGATCTCGCGCGGCTGGCAGGCTCCCGGGAGGGTCAACAAAGTCGCCAGATCAACCGACACCTGTGGATCTTCACCGGCCATCCGCCGCAGGTGTGTCAGGTAGGCCTGGACCGCCGCGGTGTTGATCTCCAGGGCGGCCTGGGGGCTGAGGTCCCGCACGAACAGACGCAGGGTCAAGCTGCCGCGCGTCAGCCGCTGTCGCAATAGACGCTCGACCTTGATTTCCAGGAAGGCATAGTCGTCCGGCAGATGTACCGCGGCCTTGAAGTAGCGATTATTGACGCTACGAATCTCAAGATGATACGCGTGATCGCCTGCTTCAAGCCGCGTTTCGCCGAAGCCGGTCATGGAATGAATCATTTGTCGGCTCCCTCGGCCCGGTGGCGTCCAGTGCCGGGCGCTAACCGCCGATTCAGCCCCCCACCCGTCTTCTTCTATTCTTCTCCCCGGATTACGCCGCGCTTTCGCCGAAGATCAGGCCGCGCGCCAATTGAACTCCCGAAGCCGGGTCTTCGAGATGCCAGGCACCCTCATCGGTGCCGCCCGTGGTGCTGTCAAGCCCTGGGTCACTTCCATGGTGCGCATCGTAGACGCGATTGAGCACCACGGCAAAAATCAGCAGCACCACGGCCAAGACGACCGTTCCCCAGGTCATTACATCGCCGGTCTTCGCACCGAACGCCGCCCCGCCCCCGGCACCGCCGAATGCTCCGGCCAGGCCGACACCCTTCCCGCGCTGCAACAGGATGACAATCATCAGGAAGATCGCCACGGCGGCAAAGAAAAAGGCCAATATCGCGAGTTGCCAAGCAGCCAGTATCATTGTCTGCCTCAATGTCGCTTTCTATGGATCACTTCTGGCCGCGAAGTCCATAACCCCGCGGCAGAACCCAGCATTATACCTTTTCATCCGAGCGTTGCCAGTGTAGCAGTGATGATTCTCACGAATGAATCCGGCTTCAGACTGGCGCCGCCGATTAACCCGCCATCGACATCCGGCTGCTTCATGATCGCGGCGGTGTTGTCCGGCTTGACGCTCCCCCCATAGAGAATCCTTACCTCGTCCGCGATCGGCCCGGCCAACTCCCGTAAACGGTTCCGCAGATGTGCATGAGCTTCTTGGGCTTGTTCCGGAGTAGCGACTTCGCCCGTGCCGATCGCCCACACGGGCTCGTAGGCGAGTACCAGGTCGTCGGGGCTTGTCACTCCGTAGCCGACCAGGGCCGCGGTGAGTTGGAACGTCAGCACGTCCAGGGTTTGCTCAGCCCTACGCTCGTCGATGGTCTCCCCGACGCACAAGATAGGCGCCAGGCCGGCTTGATGGGCAGCCTTGAGCTTCAGATTCAACATGCGGTCGTCCTCGAGGTGCCCGATGGTGTGTCGGCGTTCGCTATGGCCGATAATCGTATACTTGGCGCCTGTCTCCGCCACCATCGTGGCCGAGACCTCACCGGTATACGCTCCGCTCGCTTCATAATACAAATCCTGGGCTCCGAGTCGGATCAGGCTCCCTTGGAGAGCTTCCGCGATTGGGAACAGGTAAATCGTCGGCGGGCAAACCGCTACCTCGACTTGCGTCCCCACGTCGGCAGATCCCAATCCCGCCCGCACACCGGCTACCAAATCGCGTCCGCGGGCGAGATCCAGATTCATTTTCCAGTTACCGGCGATAAGAGGTCGTCGCATGATTCTACTCCGATAAAGATGGGCCGCGGGAGGCCCGATAGAACTAATGTGTCCAGAGCGGCCACTACATCTAGGAACTAGAAACTAGAAACTAGAAACTGGAAACTAGACCTTGTCACCTTGTTACCTTATCAACGGCCGGTACGGGGCCCGGCCGCTACATTGTCATGTGGCACCGGCATCTTGCCGGTGAGTATTGTGGCACCGGCATCTTGCTGGTGAGTCATGTGGCACCGGTATCTTGCCGGTGAGTGTTGTGGCAC
>JAGMDK010000121.1 GCA_023128695.1 Phycisphaerae bacterium | reverse complement strand
TGGCACCGGCATCTTGCCGGTGAGTATTGAACGCTCGGAAGCGGCTCAAGTCAATTAGGACCTGCGGATGGAAAACAGCTAAGGTAGTGATTCATAATTGCCGCGTCATGATTCAAGGTGGTGCGGGCCTCTGTGCCCGCCACGGACGGGCAGGGACGCCCGCCCCACCAGGCAGGGACGCCCGCCCTCTACCAGGCAGGGACGCCCGCCCCACCAGGCAGGGACGCCCGCCCTCTACCAGGCAGGGACGCCCGCCCCACCAGGCAGGAACGCCCGCCCCAACGGCTTGAATAAGATGCAAACCGGACGAATCACACCACTAAAAGATTATCGGGAGCGGTTGCGACAGTGCTACCAATCGATTTGCTTCGTTTGTGGATACCCGAAAACGCCCAACGCAATTGTCGGCCATTATCTGTTTAAAAAAAACTACAAAAGAAACAAAAAACCTCTGGAAAGCGGACCGAGTTTTGTTAGTATCCCCCGCTTTGTGCCCGTGCCGCGGATTGGGCATCCGCGTGTGGTGCAGCCCGGCCGGCAGCTTTGGCCGTCAGCCGGAACAGGGAACGGAGAACATCCAAATGGCTTCCAGGTATCAGCCTCTGGCGCGGCTGGTCTGTCTGGCTCTGCTGGCCCTCAGCTTGGTCAGCGGCTCGGCAGTTGAGCCGCCAAGCGCGGCTTCCGGGCACCAGGCAACAGCTTCCGTGGTGCCGCCGGCCAACGTGGATCGAGAGGCAGTGCATCCCACCGACAGCGAATATTCCGGTGCGGCGATTCCGTCCTCGCCGGCACGGAACGACCCGCCTCCCTCTGCCCCGGATAATCCGGCGTCGAAGACCCTCTACCGGATCTGCCGTGTCACGGCGTACTGCGACCGGGGCATCACGGCGTCAGGCGTTCACTCGGGGGTCGGGCAGTGCGCCGCGCCGGGCTACATCCCGCTCGGCTCGACGGTCTATGTCCCCGCCCTCAACCGCACGTTCGTCGTCACCGATCGCACACATCGGCGGTTCCGCCAAAGCACTGTGGACATTTTCATTCCTTCCAAGAGGCAATGCCGGCAGTTCGGCCGCCAGTATCTCGAGTGCGAGTTCACCGTCCCGGCCGAGGATCGCTAAGAAACACTGCTCAAGAGCAGTGGCACACCAGCGACGCACTAGTGCTCTGTCAATCGTCAATTGACGGGTGGGTGGCCCACCGCGGAATGACAGGTACGCGCGCCCGGGGCGTGAGATTATACTATCGCATCGACGAGCGACGGGTATTGGGCATTGGGGACCTTCCCGCGCCTCGTTCAAGGTGCCTGGATGCCGACCCGAACCGCACAGCCCTGCCCGCGGCGCGACGCCATCAAGGCGCTGGCGGCGGATGACTTGACCGAGCAGGAACGCTCAGAGGCCGAAGAGCACCTCGGGCACTGCGAGTCGTGCCGCGCTTTGTTTCGCCAATTGACGGCCGACCGCTTTCCGAAATTCCGCGGCTATACCATTCTGGCCGAGATCGACCGGGGCGGGTTCGGCATCGTCTACAAGGCCTTCCACCATGGCAAAGCGCGGGTGGAGGCGCTGAAGGTGCTGTTCGGCCAGACGGCGTTGCGGGAAGCGTATTTCGAGAACGAAGTGCACCTGGTCGCCAAGCTCCGCCATCCCAACATTGCAACGCTGTACGAGGCCCACCTGAGCACGCCGCCGCTTTACTACGCGATGGAATTCGTCGCGGGCCGGCAGTTGGACGACTACTTCCGTTCGCGTGAGGTCGTGCTGGAAGAGCGGATCGAGATCATCAAGACGGTGGCGGGCGCCATCGAGTACGCTCATCAGGAGGGCGTCATTCACCGCGATCTCAAGCCGCAAAACATCCTCATCGACGCCCACGGGCAAGCCCACATCGTGGACTTCGGGATTTCGAAGAAGCTCGGTCTGGCGGCGGAGGGCGAGGCGGGGGACGAGGGAGCCGCAGGCAGTCCGGGAGGTCTCGTGGGGACCTTCGGTTATATCGCCCCAGAGCAGTTGGCCGGCCAGAAGGTCGATGAACGGGCGGACGTTTACGGGCTCGGCGCGTTGCTGTTCCATGTGATCACCGGCCAGCCGGCCCGCTTCGCCACGCAGGTCGAACGCCTGACCAAGATGTTCCGCGAGCGGCGTATCAGCCGCGCGGACGATCTGGCGGCGATCATCGCCTGCGCCGTTCATCCGGAGCCGGAGCAACGTTATCCGCATTGCATGGCGATGGTTGCGGATCTCGACAATTACCTAGCCGGGCGTGAGGTGCGGGCGCGCCTGAATCCATCGCTGGGATACCGGGTTGCCCGCATCGCGACTGTTGTGCTGCGGAATCATCTCAGACCCGTGCAGGTCACGATGACCGTCGTCCTGGTGTGCTTGCTGACCCTGCTTTATTGGCGTTTGGATACCCGCTGGCAGAATATCGGCCAGACCACGGGAAAGACTTCGCTCGTGGCCTTCATGCCCAGCACGCTCGCTGCAATTCGTGCCGGTCGCATCGGCGGGGACCTGCCCGGTCTGACCCTCGGGAACTCAAAAAGCTGGCGTCTGTTATACGGCCGCCTGCTGGAGGTGTTGGCCGACGCCGATCCGTCCGTGGTCGTGTTCGATTATTACTTCCCCGACTGCCATCCGGAGTACGACGCCGCTTTCATCCGGGGCATCCAGACGCTGAAGGCCCCCGTGGTCGTTGGAAGTAAAGAATTTGACGTTAACGGGGAGCCGGTGCTCTGTCCCGACATCCGCGCCGCGGTTCATGGTTGGGGTAGTCTGTACAGCAAGCCGCTGAAATACTTACCCGACGAGGTCTTGATACCGATGGCAGTACAGCGCGGCTTCAACCCGTTGATTCCATCTCTTGCCGTGGCGGGCCTGGCCGCATCCCAATTCCCGGATTGTGATCTGGAACTCAGCATAGAAGGTGACGTCCTCGAACTCCGCTACCTCAAGCGCCGCCGGGCGGAGAAAGAATACCGGTACAAGCGGCAGACCTCAGAGATCCCGATCTTTGACATCACTGAAGCCGAACCCGGTGACGTCGGTCTCATGTCCGGAGACACGTTGGTGCGAAGCTGTTTCCCGCTCACGAATGTCAGTGATTGGCACCGCGCTGCGATTCCTTTCGAGCACATTCTCACGGCCGACGCGGAGCAACGCCGCAAGTGGTTTTCCGGACGCGTCGTGCTGATAGGAAAGATGATGCCCCCGTTTGACCGACACAAGCTGCGTTCCGGGGAAGAGGTGTTTGGTTGTCAGGTCCAGGCCCTGCTGCTCGATGCCGCGATCGCGAACACTCACACGCACCGCCTAGGCAGCGTGTGGCTGACGTTGCGTGTCTGCCTCTGGTGCGTCCTCGGGGCCATCCTGGCCAATATCATCCCGGTGCGCGAAACATGGTCGTTACGCGGTGTGATGATAGTGGGCGCCGCGCTCTTCGCAGCCGGCATCACACTCTTGCTGCTCGTTCCGGTCCACGTTACAGACCGCTGGAGCAGCGAGGCCGTGATCGGCGTGAGTATCTTGCTCACGATCAGCGGCCCGACATTGGTTCTCAAGCTGCTCCACCGACGACAATTGCACCTGACCCCGGGAACGGTCTGGTCCGTCGAGGGCACAACCGCCCCTACGACCATGCTGACCGCGACGCCGAAGGATCATGTCGCCTGAGACGCTGCCTCACCGGCAAGATGCCGGTGCCACACGACTCACCGGCAAG
>JAGMDK010000120.1 GCA_023128695.1 Phycisphaerae bacterium | reverse complement strand
CCGCCGTACGTTGCCCGGCCTGTCGCTTCGCACTACCTTTTATCGGGCCGATGCCCGGCCCACCCATAACGCGACCTCCTCGCATCTGCGTTTGTTGAGAACGTACCAGATTTCGTAGGGATCAGCATCTGAGTAGTCTAAGAGGTGCCTCACGATCACGGCCGGATCGCCGACAGCCCAACCTAAGGTGTCATAGGCTCTAGACGGAATAATGGACCAAGGCACGCCGCTCACCTCGATCCACGCCGATTCCGCAGAAAGGCCCGTGATATCTCCGACGGACGCCAAGAATCCATGTCTAACTGCCCACGTCTTGTCCGGATGTGTCACGTTTACGAGTTTTGCGACATACATGCTCTCATCAGTGTGTTGCAGGACGATCTGATCGCCGACTTGCCATTCATCAAGCGATTGAGATGTCGTCCAGACCAAAGCCTGCGCGCCCGCTGTCGTGAAGTATTTGCCGCAGATCACTCCTTTGAATGTTATAAAGATATCAGGCACGAGAGGGTCAAGGCCGCTCGCCACTTCGATGCCGTCGGAGAGGCTGTCGCCGTCTGTGTCCGCCTTGAGTGGATCGGTATGTGCCTCGACTTCAAAGCCATCCAGTAACCCATCTCCGTCTGTGTCCTGCAACTTGGCGTCCGTGCCCAACTCTCCTTCCTTGCCGTCGCTTAGCCCATCTCCATCAGTATCTATGGCGAAAGGGTCTGGCTCTGGCTCAGGCTTGGGTTCTGACGTAGGCGGGGCTTGCGATGTCTCCACCTCTGGCGCGTCGGCAAGCGCGGCGGGGGACAGGGCTTGCGATGTCTCCTCAGTTGGGCTCCTGTAGGACCCACCGGCAAGACCATCCGCATCAGACGCGGGCGGGCAACCACCGGCGAGGAGAACGCTGAATAGCACACCGAACACTGCCAAGGATGCTCTTTTGGGCGACATGAAGATTCCTCTCACTCTACCAGCCTCGACGATTAGATGTGCCGCCTTGGGCACGTGTGCTCAGTCTAACGCCATTTCGCCCTTTTTAACAGGGTTTTCTCCGGCCGGCACCCACGGCAGCCGCCAGAAGTGATATACTGCGGGCCGGGTAGGCGGCCGCGCAACCGCCGTGCGTTGCCCGGCCTGTCGCTTCGCACTATCGGCGACGGGCCGGGCAACGGCCCGCTGAGGTAGTGCGCCTTGCCCGAAGACACACCATGGAAGACAGCAGTGTGGGCGCTTACGAATTTCCTGCAAGCGTACACCTGGACACCGGTAACACCGATTCCGGCTAAGGCAGACCACCCGGACGCAGGGACCGTTTACTTCCGGACACGCGTGCAGCAAGTGCAGAGACTGCGTTTCCGAGAGCTTGCCGAAAATGCGATTCGCCGGATGTATGAAGCTGATATTCCAAATCGGTTGTTGTATGTGATCCTGAGCCGGTTCCTTGATGTAGCGCGGGTTGCCGAGGCAAGCGGGACAGACACCGTGATGATACACCTGCCGCCGGATGATCTGAGCAAGCTGGCAAAACTCACGCCGGCTGAAAACAGGGGAACGGAACCGACCGAACCCGATGAACGGAAGATCCCACCGCGTGCGCAGACAGCTTATGAGCAATACAAACAGGCGGTCGCGGTGTTAAATGTGTCGGAGCCGACCGACCGCGAAGCGTATGATGTGCTCGCCAAGGCTTGCGAACAGGCGGGCGAAGCGGCTGACCTTCCGAGCTTCGCGACGTGGCGCCGCAATCTGACGGAGTACCGGACGCGGACGGGGACGCAGAAGAACACCAGTCGAGCCGGACGCGGTGATTCTGGCAGTCGCTTCCCGAAGATTGAGGATATCGAACCGCAAAGTCTACCGAACCAAGTGCGGCCGCGCTGGGCGGATAGGTAAGGGCAGAAGGCAAGCGGAAGGTCAGCGGAATTCTGCACTGGCAATCATCGCCCCTGGCTGGCCGTCAGGGGTGTTTTTTGCGCCAAGGTGTGGAAGGTTTGGGCTTCCACCCCTTCCGGTCTGTGGTTTTCGGCGGGCGTGTGTTGACAGCGCACCGCAACCGCTGGCACGCCCGACACCGTAGACCGGAGCTTGTCACTATGACAACGCCGAATCACGCCACCGACGGGCGGACCGTCGGGCCGGAGCCGCGACCGGCCATAATCGCAGAACTACTGGATGTTGGGGCTGTGGCGGGGCTGCTCAGGTGTTCCCGCCGTCACGTCTACAGGTTGAGTGACGCCGGCCGGTTGCCGAGGCCGATCAAGCTCGGTCAGCTCGTCCGCTGGCGGCGAGCCTCGCTCAACGAGTGGCTGGCCGCCGGGTGTCCGCCGGTGCGCAGCGTGCGCGGGGGTGCGCGATGACTGAGCTGATGCACGCCACAACCGCCGAGGGCGAGCGGCGCAAGCTCGATGCTCACGCGCTGCTCGCTGCGCGGCGCGCAGTCTATGTGCTTCGCGGCCGACGGGCGCTGCTCACGGCACTGTGTTATAGGGGCGAGGCTACTGCTGACGACGTGCGGCGCGCAGTAGCACTGCCCGACGACGTCGACCCGGTATGTCTCGGCGTGGTGCCGGGGCCGCTGGCCAGAGCCGGGATCATCGAGTCGGACGGCTTCGCCAAGAGTACCCGGCCGGAATCGCACGCCCGGCCGGTGCAAGTCTGGAGGCTCGCTGACCGCGCCGCGGCGGTCGCGTGGCTGGCGACACACCCGGACCGGTCGGACCCGGCGCAGCCAATCGCAGGCAGTGCCACTACGCTATGGGACGCACCGCGGTGAGCTGGCGGATCGTGCAGGCTGTCCTGGCACGCTCTGAGGCGCGCCGGTCGGCACGTCTGGTGCTGGTTGTGCTCGCCGAGCGTGCAAACGACGACGGCGTATGCTGGCCGGGCGTCGATGACACTGCGCATCGCGTCCGGCTCTCCCGTCGCCAGACAGAGAAGTTGCTCGCACGACTCGTGGATTCGGGCGAGTTGCTAATCGCCCAGCCGGGCGGCGGCAAGGGGCTGACGAATCGATATGTCATACGGGCCGGTCGCTCCGACGATGAGCTTGCACCACTGCTTGGCCAAACCCCGTCGCCAATGACGGGGTTCGATGACGTAGCCGAGGGTGCGAACCCCGTCATTTCGGGCGCGGAACCCCGTCGCCCGCGACGTGAAACCCCGTCATTTCGGGCGCAAACCCCGTCGGCGCCGACGGGGGAACCAACAGAACCAACAGTGAACCCCCATGTAGAACCAACAGGGAGATCTGTTTGTTCATCCAAGGGCGGAACTGTTACTGCTGCTGTCGATCCCCATGCAGCAGAGTTCAACCGACTTCTGGGGGAACGGCGTGCAGACGAGGCCCGACTGAGCGGGGGATGCACACCGACTCCTCTTGCTAGACAGATTACTCAAGTAGCCGATAGTGCCAAACCGAGGGCGTCCCCGTGCGGGACAAAACGACGTGGGCGCATTCCCGAGGCTGAACAACAGCGGACATATGAACTACTTCGCGTCGTGCCGGATTTGCTGGATGCCGATGCGCGTGACCTGGCTCGCATTGGCACCGAAGCCGAATTTCGACGGGCGCTCGAATTGATGAACAGCAAGCGCCCGCGAAACATCGGCGGCTGGCTACGGACGGCGGTGACGGAAGGCTGGTAGCTGCATACGAAAGGCGACATCCAGGATCAGAAATGGATTTCATTTGACAATGATCCCAGCATGTGTAATACTTCTCACATGGCCAAGAAACGTGTGGAACAGACCATAACTGCTGTATTGAAAAAGGCGATTGCCGAGAGCGGCTTGCCGTACCTGACGATTGAGCAAGCAACGGGCGTCAAACGGGCATCGATCATGCGCTTCATGCGCGGCGAGCAATCGCTTCGGCTCGATATGGCTGACAAGCTCGCTTCGCACTTCGGCTTTGAGTGTAGGCGACCGAGACACGAACGAGCGAGGTGAACTATGACAGCGGGTGTGATATTCTTACTTGGGTTGGCACTGTTCATAGTTGCACAAGTTTCATTGAGAGCAATGGCTGCCGTATATGCTGCGAAAGACGCTAATCCAAGAACACCTGAGGCTATATCTAAGGCTCGTTTAATCGGGTTAGTAAATCTGCTGGGTTGGATTCTGATGATTGTCGGTGGAATCTGGTTTCTCATTGGGAGCTAAGTTGGGAAATGGCAAGTCTGTTCCGAAAGACCGTAACGCGACCGTTGCCCAAGGGCGCGGAAATCACTAACCGCAAGGCTGGACCAGTAGCGACGTGGTGCGACCGCAACGGCCGCAAGCAAACCGCGCCGCTGGTGCTCGACGATGACAGTACGCCGAAGCTCGGGAAAGACGGCAAGCCACGTATCCGCACCAAGAGCGCGACAGTTTACGCCAAGGTGGCGGGAATCGGTGACGCGATACCGACCGGCTGCCGGACCGAGGATGCAGCGCGGTACAAGCTCGCCGAACTCGTGAAGCGTGCCGAGCATATCGCTTCGGGCATCCTGACGGACGCCGAGGCTCGGACTGCCGACCATCAGACAACGCCGCTGAGCGAGCATATCGCCGCGTACTGCAATCACCTGAAAGCTCGAAACGTCACGCCGCGTCGAATCAAACAGAACCGATCAAGGCTTGAGCGTGTTGCCGGCGAGTGCGAATGGAAGCTGCTGTCGGACCTGAGCGGGACCGGGCTGGAATCTTGGCTCACCGAGAAACGCGACACGGCCGAAATGTACGCCGCGAATTGGAATGACCACCGAGGGACGTGGATCGCGTTCGCGAACTGGATGAAGCGGAAGACCGTCGGTCGGCTTGTGGGCAATCCCTTCACCGGCGTACCGCTTGCGAACGAAAGGGCTGACCCGCGCCGCAAGCGCCGAGCGATGACCGAGGGTGAGCTTGTGCGGCTGCTCAAGGTGGCGCGGCTGCGCCCGGCGGCCGAGTTTGGCCGGGATACCGTGAAACTCGCCGACGCGGACATACCGAACGATGCCAAGAGCCGGGCGGGGTGGACGAAAGCACCGCTGAGCTTCGCGACGCTCGACGTGGCGGTTGAGAACGGACGCAAGGCACTCCGCAAGCGGCCCGATTTCATCGCCGAGCTTGAGGCACGCGGCCGGGAACGGGCGTTGCTCTACAAGCTGCTTGTGCTCACCGGATTGCGGAAGGGTGAGCTTGCTTCGCTGACGGTCGGGCAATGCGAGCTTGCCAGCCGTATGCCGCATATCACGCTGAACGCGGCCGACGAAAAGAACCGCGAAGGGAATACCGTACCGCTGCGGGCCGATCTCACGGCCGACCTATCGCGACACCTTGCTGGCCGGCTGCGTGTTCAACAGCGGGCCGCGAAAGCCGCTTCCCGGCCTATCCCGTTGCGACTCTCGCCCACCGAAAAGCTCGTGTACGTGCCGACCGGGCTGGTGCGCATCCTGAACCGCGACCTTGAAGCGGCGGGCATACCTAAGCGC
Source organism: Phycisphaerae bacterium (assembly GCA_023128695.1). Classification (GTDB taxonomy): domain Bacteria; phylum Planctomycetota; class Phycisphaerae; order UBA1845; family Fen-1342; genus JAGMDK01. The sequence continues at coordinate 1,464 of JAGMDK010000120.1, read as the reverse complement.
GACGACCGGGGCCGGACGCTCGACGTTCACGCACTGCGGACTACATTCGGTTCGCTGCTGAGCCGGGCGGGCGTGCCGCTGCGGACCGCACAAGCCGCGATGCGACATTCCGACCCGAGCTTGACCGCGAATGTGTACACCGATCCGCGTCTACTTGACGTGTCCGGGGCGGTGGAATCGTTGCCCGAATTGCCGCTGGACGATGCGCCGAATACCGAACATCAGCGCAAAACGGGCACTACGGACAGTGGCGCGGTTTCGGTTGCACCGACGGTTGCACTAAATGCGGGCAATTTAGGACAATGTTTGGCTAACACTGACACACGGGGCAATGTAGACACTTCGGCGAGCCCGACAACCGGCACTGCTGTAAGTGCTGGTTTCGTCGATGGTAAGCACACGCCGGCACGCGATGACAACGGTGGGGAAACTGGGCGGCAAGGGACTCGAACCCCTGACTTTCTCGGTGTAAACGAGACGCTCTAGCCAACTGAGCTAGCCGCCCGATCGCGTGATCCTCAGTCATCGAGACGCCCCCTATCATACAACGCCTCCTCGGGAATCTCGATCCGGTCGCCGGCTTTGATGCCCAGGCGGTCAAAAGTACCTTGCTTGACCTCCAGCGCGAACATCGCCGGCTCGATCGAACTGAACGACTGGAGCGTCAGCGGAGGCATCTGCCAAATCTTCACGATCGTCCCGTCCATCCGGGCAAAGGCAATGTCCAACGGCGTGACCGTGTTACGCATCCAGAAACCGCGGACCCGCTCGCCGTAGAAGACGAAGAGCATGCCCTGATCGTCGGCGATTTCCTTGGGCCGCACGAACATGAGGCCTTCCTCAACCACGCCTTCCCGTTTCGGGTCAAAATCCTGAGCCAGCCAAACGCGAAACACGTGCTCGTTGATCGCTACCGTCGTGGTGGGCAACGTACTGAGCGGGAAATCCCGTTGGGCATCGCTGGCGCGCGCGCCGTCTTCGCCGCCGTCAGTGGAAGCTCGACCGGCATCGGCGGCACCGGAGATACCGTTGGCCTCTGCCCCGCCGCCGGAGCTGCGCGCGCTGCCGTTGGACGAGCCGAAGCAGCCGGTCGCTAGCAGGAACAGCGGCACGACACTCGCCGCCACGCCCGCCGCTTTTCGCCATCTGTGACTCATCCACACCACTGCACCTGTCTTGCGAGGTTCTCGAACGAGAAGAATAGACCCTCCCGCACTGATCCGGCAAGTCTCCAGTCGGGGGTGTACATAACGGGGGTGACTATTTTTTGTGGCCAGAGGATGCAGCACCCGGTAAAACACGTTGCGAAGAGCCGCGGGCTTTAGCCCTTGCTGTTACCCACATTTGTGGGAATCGCCTTGCAGGGGCCAATGGTGCTGGTGCCATTTCCGGTTAGAGGCTTTCGCGCGACGTCCGGTACAGGGCCCGAACGCTACAGCGTGGAGGTGGCGCGCTAGGCCCGGC
>JAGMDK010000012.1 GCA_023128695.1 Phycisphaerae bacterium | reverse complement strand
CCCACTATGTTGACGCTCACCCGAACGTGGGAACGTGGGAAGGGTGCCACGCAACGGACGGGTGACGGGTGGCCCACGCTGTCCCAACGTGGGTTCACGATTTCATCTCCCCAAGTGGCGGGTGGGGCACCCACACCCGTTCGCATACCTGGAACCGACGAATTGACCAGTCGGCAAAGGGGTATCAGCGGTTGAGCGCATCGGTCAGGGCCGCGCTGGCTTTGTCCGCGTCGGCGGCACTGTCGAAAGCCAGATAGAAGACTGAACGCCCACCCAGCTTCGCGCCCGAAGCGCCCCGCATGCTGACGCCTTCATTCGCCACCGTCCACGTAATCAGGGCTCCCAGCCCGGGACGATCGGGTCCCTCGACCCGCAGCGTGACGGCCGACGTCCACTGCGACAGACCGGCTTGCAGCGCGGCCCGGACCGAGTCCTCTCCGCGGAACGGGGCCATGAACAGCACGCCCTTGCCGGGCTTATCGGGGGCTCGGCGGGCAATCATGAACTCCAGGTTGACCCCGACCCTTGAAACGGATTCCAGCTTCTCCGCCACCGCGCCGGCACGGTCCTCAATCTCTCCTGCCCAAACGTTTTCCCTGGTGATTTCATAGGCCATGATTTGTCTCCTTGCCCGTGAGATATGTTGACTCCGAAGGGCGGCCGATACAGGCCCTGAACAAGTTATCCTTGACTCACGCCACAGTCAACGGTCGGCGTGCCCTGAGTCATCCCCACTTGTTAGAGGGTCGCCGGGTTGCGGAGCGGCCGCCAATCGCGATGATTGGGCATAGCCCGGGATGGCTTGGTGTCGTTGGACCGTCGACGCCAACGAGTCCAGTGACGGGCAGAGAGGACGACAGGATGCCGACGAAAACACAGCCGGCGGCGGGGAAGGTTCATGAACTGAAGATCACGCTGCGCGGCAGCAAACCCCCGATCTGGCGCCGCGTCGCCGTGGCCAGCGACTGCACGCTGGCGGAACTGCACGAGATCGTGCAGATGGTCATGGGCTGGATGAACGAACATCTGCACCAATTCCGCCTCAAAGTCGCCGTCAAGAAGCCAAGTTCGCAGGAACTTGTCCAACTGATGCAGTCCGGCCGGTGGGATGAGATTGAACTGCGAACGCGCGGCGAGCGCGTGTTCACCGACATGTCTATCGAGGACTTGGAGGACGAAGATGAGCGCCGCTTCACCCTCGGTGAGCTCTGTCCCAAGGTCAAGAGCAAGCTGCTCTACGAGTATGACTTCGGCGACGGATGGGAGCACACCATCGCGGTCGTCAAGGTTTACCCGCCGGAAGACGGCGTGCACTATCCCATTTGCCTGGCCGGCAAGCGGGCCTGCCCGCCGGAGGACTGTGGCGGCATTTGGGGCTATTACGAGATGCTCGAAGCCGTTGGCGATCCGCGGCACCCCGAGCACGAGGACTTCGTGGACTGGCTTGGTGACGAGTTCGATCCCGACACTTTTGATCTGGAGGAGGCGAACGCGGTGCTTCGGCAGTGGCGCCGACATCCGCGCTTGCGAACCGGAAAGCGGCGAACACGCGCGCAGCGCAAGTCCTGACTGGGGATTAATGGGGACGGGGACGGGAATGTTTTCTTGACAAAAAGGATTCCTGTCCCCATTTGTTTCGTGTCCCAGTCAAGACGACGGCGACCTGAGCAACGGCACGCCGCATTACGATAAGATCACCACCGGTTTCGGGCTGCACAACATGTGGACTGAACCGCCGGAGAACGACGATTGTATTGATGCGATCGATCCGCTGGTCGCGTTGATGAATACAACTTGTCCATAAGCTCAGCTACCGGCCGGGTGACGGGCCGGGGGATAGACCGTCCGGAGGGCCGTCAGGATCATCCGAGTCGCCGGGGACTTGTTCAGCGTGTAGAAGTGAATCCCCGGCGCGCCGCGATGCAAGAGTTCCAGACACTGGGCCGTGGCCTGGGCGACGCCGAGGGAAAGCACGGCGTTGGGATCGTCTTGTAGACGGCGTAGCTCGCTCAGGAGTGGCGCGGGGATCGTCGCGCCGCACATCTTGGTGAAGCGTTCGATCTGCTTGACGTTGGTGATCGGCATGATGCCGGGGATGATTGGCACGCCGATGCCGGCGGCCCGGGCCCGGCCGACGAAATCGAAGTAGCGCTGGTTGTCGAAAAAGAGCTGGGTGATCAGGTACTCGCAGCCGGCGTCGACCTTGCGCTTGAGGTTTTCCAGGTCTGCCTCGGGGCTGGGGGCCTCGACGTGCCCCTCGGGATAGCACGCCCCGCCGAGGCAGAAATCGAAGTAGCGGTGTGCGAACGCCGCCAACTCGTTGGCATGGGAGAACTCTTCGGGGGCTGGCTCGAACCGGCCGGCCCCGCCCGCTGGGTCGCCACGCAAGGTCAACACGTTTTCCACCCCGGATTCATGCAGGCACTCGAAGACGCTCAAGAGTTCGGAACGGGTGGCGCCGAGGCAGGTGACGTGTGCCAGGGCCTCGATGCCGTAGTCGCCGTGGAGGCTGGTCACCAACTGAAGCGTCCGTTGCCGCATGCCGCCGTCGGCCCGATCAGTGACCGATACGTACGTCGGCTGTAACTCGCGTAATGAGGCCAGCGCCACGCGGAGTTGGATCTCGCCCGCCTGGTCCTTCGGCGGGAAGAACTCGAATGAAAAGCTGGGCCGGCCGGTCGTCAGCAGTTCGCGGATGCGCATAGGTTACGCCCTCAGAGGGAGAAACGTCGGCCGTTGGCACGACGAGCCCGTATTAAACCGTGCTCCCGCCCGGTCGCAACCAGGCCGAGGAGGCCTGATAGATTAATCGGTTGTTACATCGACGTCGCACGAGCGGCGGGTGTCACGCCCCCCCCAGGCACAATCGTTGAAGCAGGGCACTTTGCGCCGCCGTCGGTTCCCGCTATGATCCGGTTTTAACGCGAAGAAGACCGTATCACCGCACCCGTATCGAGGAAGCCCGCATGAAGATTCTCGTTGTTGTCCGCCAAGTGCCGGACTCGACCACCACCATCAAAATCCGGCCCGACGGCCAGGATATCGAACGCGCCGGCGTCAAAATGGTCGTGAACCCGTTCGATGAGTTCGCCATCGAGCAGGGCGTCGTCCTGAAGGAGAAACGCTCCGATGTCGAAAGCGTTACAGCGATCATCATCGGGCCCGCCAAGGCGACCGAGGCCCTGCGGACCGCGTTGGCGGTCGGCTGCGACGACGGCATCCACCTTCAGGATGAAACGTTCGGTCAACTCGACGAACTGCAAACCGCCGCGCTCGTCGCCGCGGTGACGAAGGACGGCGGCTATGACCTGATTCTCACCGGCAAGCAGGAGATCGACCTGGACAGCGGGCAATTGGGCCCGGCTTTGGCCGAGTTGCTCGATGTGCCGCACGTCGGAACCGTCGTCAACCTTGAGGTGGCCGAGGACGGCCAGTCGTTCGTTGCCCATCGGCGGATCGAGGGAGCCGATGAAATCGTGCAGGTCCTGCTGCCGGCGCTGATTACGTGCGACAAGGGCTTGTGCGAGATGCGCTACCCGTCACTGCCAAACCTGATGAAGGCCAAGAAGAAGCCGGTCAAGACGCTCACGGCGGCCGATGTCGCGGGGCTCGCTGAAACAACCGCGGGTTTGGGTGGGACCGCCATGCACGCGTTTGAGCCCCCGCCCGAGCGTCCGCCTGGTAAGATCATCGCAGGCGAGCCCGAAGAAGCCGCCCAGGAGTTGGTCCGTCTGCTCCGCGAGGAGGCGAAAACCATATAAGTAAGCAATGTAGCGGCCGGGCCCCGTACCGGCCGTGGGAACGTGGGAACGTGGGAACGTGACAAGGTGATAAGGTCTAGTTTCCAGTTTCTAGTCTCTAGTTTCTAGATGTAGCGGCCGGGCTCCGTACCGGTCGAATCACCGGCTGGAAGCCGGTGCCACAAAAGAATGTAGCGGCCGGGCCCCGT
>JAGMDK010000119.1 GCA_023128695.1 Phycisphaerae bacterium | reverse complement strand
GGGCGGCAATATCGACGTGAACGAAGCCCAGACGCGGGCGGCCATCCGCAAGGCCCGCAATATTCGCGTCTACGCCGAGGCCGAGCCCGCGCGGTCTTCGTTCCACATCAGCCCGATCATCGCGGGCGACCGGCCTCCGCAGCCGCTGGATATATGGTATGCCCAGGTAGGCTTGTGGATTCAAACGGACGTGGTGAATGCGATCCGGAAACTGAACGAGGAGGCGGCCGCGGAACTCGACGAAGGCAAAGCCCACGTCGCGAACATGCCGGTCAAGCGCCTCGTCGACGTCCAGGTCTTCGGGTATGTCACCTCCAAGGGTCAGCCGGTCAGCTTCGAGCGTGTGATCAAGGGCGGCTCCAGTAGCGGCTCCGCCCCGCCCTCCTTTACCGGCCGGCTGAGCGATGAGCAGTTTGACGTGGTCCGCTTTGCCGTGATCGTGATCGTGGACCAGCGCGATCTGCTCAAGCTGGTCGACCGCGTCATCCGCGAAAACTTCTATCAACTGGTCGGCCTCCAGTATACCGCCGTTTCGCGGGTGAAAGATGACGGGCTTTACTTCTACGGCGAAGCGCCGACGGTCAAGGCCACCCTGAACTTTGAAGGCTATATGTCGCGCAAGGTCTACGAGGCCATGATGCCCCCGAAAGTGCGTGAGGCGCTGGGGATCGACAGTGGGGAGAAATAACGCCGAGGCCGGCGTGATCAGGCGTCCGTTTGTTCTGGAGGACTAACCATGGCGAAGAAAAGTTCACTCAACTTCATCGAGTTGCATGTGGAAAAAATCGTGCTGGGTTTGGCCGTGGCCTTCGCGGTCGTGATCGTGGCGTACTTCATCATGGGGCCCAATACGGTCGAGTACAACAGGCAGGAACTGGGTTCGGATGAACTTGATGAGGCAATTGCCCGCAGCGCCGAAGCGCTCGAGAGAGCCCGCGTGATCGCGCCCATTGAGCTCGAGCCGGTACCGGAGTCGGCCAGGCTGCTTCAAGACGATTATAAGTCCGGCCTGGCCCTGGGGGGAGATTTACCACAGCGGCTGATCGTGGCGACTTCGTTCGGTCGGCCGACGCCGGAGTTCGAGGTGGAGGAGCCGCCCAAAGACATCGTCCTCGTCACCCCGCTGCAACCGGCGGCTCCTCCCGTCATGCGGACGGGCATGAGTTTGATCTACCGCCAAGCGCTCACCCTCGGGGCTACTTCGCCCGGTGGCACGCCGCCCGCGGAGGAAGAGCCGGTTGAGTGTGCCTGGGTCTCGGGTGCGGTCTGGTACCCGAAGGTCGCTCAGATTCGGGACATGCTCGCTTCCGGCTATGAAGGCTATCGCTCCAAAGTCTACGTCGTCGGCGTTGACGTGCAGCGGCAGCAGATGACGGCCAGCGGAGAGTTTTCCGACTGGAGAGAGGTCGAGCCGGGCACGGCGATGCCGCGCCTCGAGATCCCCACCCCGGAGTTCGACGAGCGGACAAGTGAAGTCCGGAACCAGGCGGACCTCGACCGGACGCTGGAAGTCATCAAAGCGTCACAGGTGGTGTTGATGGAGCCGGAGTTCTACGAAGTCGCCGGCGGTGACGATTGGCGCATGCCCGCCCTGCCCGGGCTCGCGGACGAAGAAGAGGAAGGGGAGGTAAAGTGGGAGGATCCGCGGCCGAAGACCGAGTCGTCCGGGCAAAGCCCGGATCAGAACCAGGGCATGTCAAAGCGGGAAATCAGACAGAAGATGGGGGAAATCAAGGATTTGCTCAAGCAGGAAGATTGGAGCGGCGCCGAACGGGCGGCCCAAGCCTTGATCAATAACGCCCAGGCGTCCAACACACAAAAACGCCAGGCCAAAGGCTTCCTCGCCCAGGCCCGGAAGAGCCGCGAGAAAGAGCAGAGGCGGAACCAGCCCTCGGGCGGTCGGGGGACATCGAAGCCGGGTGGGCTGGTGACCGACCCGAACAGCGATGAAAAAGATCCCGATCCCGCGATCTGGTTCCACGACGATTCGGTCGAGCCCGGCAAGACCTATCGCTATCGCATGCGCGTCAAGCTCTGGAACCGGTACGTCGGCAAACGCGCCGTTCTCCGCGACCCCGCGCAGGCCGAGCAAACCGTGCTCGTGGGGCAGTGGTCGCCGCCCGGCGATCCGATTACCGTCGCCCCGAAGACGCGTTTTTTCCTGAAGGCGCCGCGCTTCGGCGAGGGCGCCGCCGCCGCCAGTGTCGATGTGTTCACTTGGCACGCCGGCGAGTGGTACAAGGGCAGCTTCACCGTGCAGGTCGGCGACGTCATCGGGAAGGTCAAGGAGATCCGGACCAGCGAGCTCGACGACTCCGGCCGAAGCGTGCGGGCCGACCTCGATTTTACCACCGGGGCCCTCGTGCTCGACCTGCGCATCGACGAGCCGGTTTTGTCACGCAGCTCGACCAGTAAAGGCGATTTCAATTACTCCGAAGTGGATTCGGTGGTGCTGGTCTGCCTCGATCCGGCCGACGGACAAGTGAAAGAACGGATCGGCCGCCTTGACCGCGCCGACCCGGACTACAAGCGGTTGAAGGACGAGGCCGCGAACTAATACTCTGTCACGCATCACTTGATGGGTGGCACGGCTGTGTCAGCCGTGTACAAGTCGCAGG
>JAGMDK010000118.1 GCA_023128695.1 Phycisphaerae bacterium | reverse complement strand
CAGGAGCCTCGCCCTCCCCAGGAGCCTCGCCCTCCCCAGGAGTAACGCGGGAGCCGATGTGTCGCTACGGCTGACTATCCTCGGATCGGGCACCTCACACGGTATCCCGATGATTGCCTGCGATTGCCCGGTCTGCACCTCGCGTGACCCCCATGACTGGCGGACGCGCGCCAGCGCGGTGTTCAGCTTCAACGAGCATCACGTCCTGGTGGACACCGCCCCGGAGTTGCGGTTGCAGTGTGTGGCCCGGGGCATCACGCGGATCCACGCCGTCTTTTTCACCCACGCGCACGCCGACCACACGGTCGGTCTTGATGACGTCCGCCGCTTCAATGACTTGCACGCGGCGCCGCTGGAGGTGTACGCCAGTCCTGAGACGCTGGCCCGGGTGCGGGAGATGTTCGGCTATGCGTTCGTGGAGGATCCCACTTATCCGAGTGCCAAGCCGCGCTTGCGAGCGGTGGCGGTGACGGGACCGTTCGAGCTGTTCGGGCGGCGTGTGATTCCGATCCCGTATCTTCACGGCTCGACGCCGGTCCTGGGTTATCGGATTGGGGATGTGGCCTACTGTCCGGATTGCAATCTCATCCCGCCCGCGTTGCGGTCCCTGCTGGCGGACCTGGACATTCTCGTGCTCGACGCAGTTCGTCGCCGCCCCCACGCCACGCATTTCAACCTCGAGCAAGCCGTTGCGGAGGCCCGCCGGATCGGTGCTCGGCGGACGTACTTCACACACATCGCGCACGAGCTGGGACACGCGGAGACCAATGCACAGTTGCCGGAGGGGATGAAGTTGGCTTACGACGGCCTGGTACTCCGTCAACGCTGATTTGAGGGATCATCGTTGATTGGGTGGCCCACTCCGAAGCACGGTTGTTATCCTGCCTGAAGTCCCGACATCCCCTTGTGTAGAAGACACAGACGGCGTCAAGATTCTCCGCGCGTCCAACCCGCCCCGAGATCGCTGACTATCTGGTGCGCGATTGTATTGGGATCGGCTGTGGACAGCGATTATCGGGTAATAGCCTACCAATCCGACGACCTCTTCTGCCTCTGAACGCGGGCTGGCAACCGGAGGGGAGCTTTGTTCTTCAAGTCCCTTACTCGGACCACCGATGCGCCAATGAATCAGTATCTGGCAACTGTAGCGTCCGGGCCCCGTAGCGGCCGTGGGAACGTGGGAAGGTGGAAAGGTGGGAACGTGGGAACGTGACAAGGTGAGAAGGTCTAGTTTCTAGTTTCTAGTTTCTAGATGTAGCGTCCGGGCTCTGTACCGGACGTCTTCAGGTGGTACGCGAAGGACGCGATGTCCGCTACACAGACGAACGACGCGCCCCCGGAGCCGGGCTCTCACCGCCGCGGCCTCTTATGGGACGGCATGCTGCCTGAGGCACTCGGCTTGTGCTTGGTGGCCATCATCTTCGGCGGCCTCGCGGCCGGCTACCTCGTCACGGACTATTCATGGAAGCAGCAGTCTGCCGCGGCTCACAAGGCCGAGACGGAAGCGGTCGCCCAAGCCATGGCGACGGCACTCGGGTGCGTGGCTGACGCCGATGGCCGCAGCCGGGCGGGCGAGGCTCCTGATGTAGCGGCCGGGCCCCGTACCGGCCGTCCCTCTGAGCAGGTCGAGCTGCTGATGCGAGAGTTGGGTCGTTTGCCGGGGCTTCGTTCCATGCACTGGACCAGGGAGGGCGAAGCTCCTGCTGAGCCGTATCGGGAGGGCGAAGCTCCTGCTGAGCCGTATTGGGAGGGCGAAGCTCCTGCTGAGCCGCGGCGCGATTGTTCGATGGTAGTCACGGTCGCCGTTCGCACCTTGGGCGGAGAACCAGCCGGGGAGTTGCGTGTCGAGAGGAGTGCGTCGGCTGACGCCGGCTATCGGTCTTTACTGCTGTGGAACTGGGGTACCCCGACTGGCATCACGCTGCTCGTTTTCGTAGCGCTCTATCGCCGGCTCAAGCGGCACTTGCGCCCGATGGTGGCCATCGAACGCAACTTGCATTCTTGCGCCCAGGGGCTTGAACAAGAGTTGCAAACTCTCACGCTGAGCGACTCGCTGGGGAGGGCGGCCCAGGGCTGGAACCACCTGATCGAGCAACTGACACAACTGCACCAACGGCTGCAAGAGGCTCAGGGGGCCGAGCAAGCCGACGTCATGGCCCGTTTTGAGGGGGCCGTCTTCCGCCGCGTAGTCGACCGGCTGCCCATCGGCGTCATCTGCGTCACGAATAGTCATACCATCAGTTACGCCAACGCCTCGGCGGCAGCGCTGCTGCAACGTGGGCCTGACGAGCTGGTCGGCCGGGCCGTGGACAAAGCCATTGAGAATCCGGCCGTGATGCAGGCCGTCGTGGCCGCCCAGGCCCGCTCCGGGGCCGGTCTGTCCGTGGATCACACCAGCCGGGACGGAGACCAGGAAACCACCTTGCGCTTCCGCATCCTGCCCGTGTCAGCGCAATCTCCGAGCGGCGACGCGCTGATTACCGTCGAGGACATCAGCCAGTTGCGCGAAGGTGAGCGGGCCCGCGATAACTTTCTCTACCACGTCACGCATGAGTTGCGGACGCCGTTGACCAATATTAGTGCTTACGTCGAGACCCTGACGCAGCCCGGTTTTGATGACGAGCAGACCCGCAAGGAATGTTACAACGTCATCGTCAGTGAAACCAAGCGGCTCTCAAGCCTGATCGAGAACATCCTCACGGTCTCGCAGCTTGAGGTTGGCACCGCCCGGCTGGACGTCGGCGAGGTTGATCTGACGCGTCTGGTGCGCCAGATGGTGCAGGACAACCTCGCGGCCGCCGACGAGAAGCGGATCGATCTGACGCTCTCGTTGCCTCCGAAAGTCCCCAAAATGCGCGGGGACAAGCAGCGCTTGTGCATCTTGCTCAACAATCTGATCGGGAACGCCGTCAAGTACACCCCGGCGGGCGGTCAGGTGCAGGTCAACCTAGAGGTGGCTGAGAACCGGCTCGTGCTCGCGGTCAGCGACACCGGCATCGGCATCGCGGCGGAGGATCAGGCCCAGGTGTTCGACAAGTTTTACCGCGCTACCGCCGACGCGGTGCAGGCGGTACCCGGGACCGGTCTGGGACTGGCGCTGGCCCGCGAGGTGGCCCGGCTGCACGGGGGCGAGATTCACCTGGAGAGCGAACTCGGACAGGGCTCGACGTTCACCATCGAACTGCCCTGGCCAACATCCGATCAGAAGGTGACAAGGTGACAAGGTCTAGTTTCCAGTTTCTAGATGTAGCGGCCGGGCCCCGTACCGGCCGTGAGAACGTGGGAACGTGGGAACGTGGGAACGTGACAAGGTGATAAGGTCTAGTTTCTAGTTTCTAGTCTCTAGTTCTAGAGGTATCTGTGTGATGAGTCGAATATTGGTCGCCGAAGACGATCCCCACATTTTGCGTTTGATCAGCATGTGGCTGAAACGACAGGGGCATGATGTTCTGGAGGCGCGCCACGGGCTGGCGGCGCGCGACCTGCTCCAGGCCGAGCCCGTCGACGTGCTGATCTCGGACATCAACATGCCCGGCCTCGACGGGCTTGAATTGATCGAAGCCGTCGTGCCCGCGGGCCTTGTCCGCCGTGGTGTCGTCGTGCTCACCAACCGGTGGGACCACGGCGAAATCCGCACCCGGCTGGCCGCGTGGGGCGTGCACGTGCTGCCCAAGCCATTCAGTCCCAGCCGACTTTCTGAACTGATCGAATCTCTGACGAGTTCCGACGTAACGGAGCCGCAAGCATAGAACCCGAGAAACGAAGGCAAGGTGCATTTGGTATGAGTTTGCACGAATCAGCCGCTCCCGACCAATACCTGCTCCGAGAGTTGATGGACGGGCTTTCGCTTCCGGGGCGCGCGTCGGGGTTGTCGCTGGGGATCGTCGGGAGTGCCACCTACCCCCCGCTGCCGCCCGGGGAGTGCCTGCGGACCTGCCTGGACGGCGATCCCGGCGAGGTTGCCAGCCGTGGTTGCCCCTTCCTGGCCGGGGCCGCCCGGAACAACATCGATCTGAAGCACCTGCGCGACGGCCGCTGTCCCAAGGATTATCAGGTGGCGGCGCAGCATACCATCCTCGGCGGCGAACCGGCCGTGCTAATCACGGTCGAGGGCAAACCCGAGACGCGGGGTGCCACGGGCAACTTGCCTGCCCGGGCCCCGCGCGGAGCTGCTGAGGCGGAACTGCTCGGGCACCTGGACACCGCCGCGCGCCTCGTCCAGAGTGTCGGCTTGCTGCTGGAAGAGAACCAGGGCTTTGCCAACGAGGTCTTGCAAAACTATGAACAACTCAACCTGATCTTCGATCTTACCCAGCAGATCTCGCAGGTCACCGACGTCCAAGCGATCGAACGCCTGCTCCTGCAACGCGTCGCACGCCTGCTGGTCTCGGAATGCGTCTATCTTCTCACATCCACATACGGCTCGGCAGGAGCCTCGCCCTCCCAATACGGCTCGGCAGGAGCCTCGCCCTCCCCGAACGAGTGCCGGGCGTATGCGGCCGGCGGGGACACTCAGGGCCCCAAGCCCGTCCCGCCCATCAGCCCCGATGAAGTTAAGGCCGCGGCCGACTTCGTTCGCCGCACCCGGCAAGTCCACGTACGCCTGGTCGGCGATCAGCACGTCATCGCCGGTCCGCTCGTCCGCCTGGATGACAAGGTCGACGTTATGCTGGCGGTCCGACGTGCCAGCCAGGGGGTCTTTTATTCCGGCGACATGATGCTGATCGAGTCGGTGCTGGCCTTCGGCGGGCAGATCATCAGCAACACGGAGTTGCATGAGCGGCTGCGCAGGATGTCGCTCGAGGTGACCCGCGCCATGGTGTCCGCCATTGACAAGAAGGACCACTATACCAGTGGGCACTCCGAGCGGGTCGGCTTTCTGACGCGTCTGACGGCGGCGGAACTGGGCATCTCGTCGGCCGAGCAGCAAAACATGGGGTGGTCCGGACTGTTGCACGACGTCGGCAAGATCGGAATCCCCGAGGAAATCCTGTGCAAGCCCGGCAAGCTCACCGCCGAGGAGTTCGAGGTCATCAAGCAGCATCCGCGGATGGGCTACGAGATCCTCAAGCCGATCGCCAGCATGGGCGTGATCCTCGACGGCATCCTCCACCACCACGAATACCCCGACGGGAGCGGTTATCCGGCCGGCCTGGCCGGCGAGGCGATTCCACTGGTCGCGCGGATCATCCACGTCGCGGACACCTTCGACGCCCTGACCTCGACCCGCTCCTATCGCCGGGCCTTTGGCATTGAACAAGCGCTCGAAATCATCCGGGAAGACCAGGGCACGCGCATTGACGCCGAGGTCGCGGAGGCATTTTTCCAGGCCCTCGCGGCGTACCGTCGTGATGCCCCGGATGATTTTGCCGCCCGTTTCGCGCGGGTTAATGTAGCGGCCGGGCCCCGTACCGGCCGTCCCTCTGAGCGGGAGGTCGAACATGCAAATCCCTAGCGGACCTGTGTACATTCTGCTGGTGCGAGAATCCTTTCTCGCACCCGCGGCCTGGTCGACGCTGCCGGCTTTATTCCCCATTCTCGCCCTGGTTGGCAGCGCCGTGCTATTGATCCTGGGGATTGGTGCGTTCCGGCTCATCCGCCGTAAAAGTCGACGGCGGCTGGAAAATGTAGCGGCCGGGCCCCGTACCGGCCGTCCCACCGGCTGGAAGCCGGTGCCACACACCGGCGAGATGCCGGTGCCACACAAAGATGTAGCGGCCGGGCCCCGTACCGGCCGAAACCACCGGCTGGAAGCCGGTGCCACACAACCCGGCCGATGCGAGAATCCTTTCTCGCATCAGAACGAATCCTTTCTCGCACCAGAACGATTATGCAAGGCCTTTCATACCTGGCTGGCGGAGAACGAAGATCGGCCGGACCTGTGGCCTTCCTTCGATCAACTCATCCGCGAGACGTTGGCCGAGCAGCTTGGTGTAACCCACGTTCGCTGCTATCACGTGCGGCCGGGCTGCGATACGTTGCAGACCATCTCCCAAGCCACCGCGGCGGGCAGTCCCAAGGGGCCCAGTCTGCGGGAAGGCGTGCTGGGGCATGTCGCCACGAGCGGGAGGGAATTTGTTGCCGACGACCGCTCGCAGGGCCCGCTGCTGGACGACCTCGCCGCCCGGACCGAGGACGATTGGTACTGGGTCTGGCCGATTCGGGAGAGCCGCACGACGATTGGCATTGTCGCCCTCGGCAGTCTGCATTCGGCCGACGGCCGGTACGGGGCCCGGCCGCTACATTGTGAGCCGGCCGTCTTCACCAGCGACCGCCGTCAAGCCCTGGGCCAACAGCTCTCTCTCTGCTGGCAGCACGTGGCTTGCCTCGAACGGCTCAGGGTCATGCAGCAGACCGATCAAGCCACCGGCGTGCTTACCCGCCAGGACTTTTTCACGCTGGCCACCCGCGTCTTGGCCGAGTCGTACAACGCCAATGAGCCGGTAGTGATCGCCACGCTCGTGATCGAGGGCTTACGGCGTCTGGATGACAGCGGTTGCTGGCGCGAGCGCGACGACCTCATCGTGCGGCTGGGACATGTGATTGACGGGCGCGTCCGCAGCGACGACCTGGTGGGGCGCTTTGCCGACGACCGCTTCGTCATCTTCTTGCGGCGGTTGGACAGCGGGCTCGGGCGGCTGATCGCCGAGAAAGTGCTCGCCGAGACGAGCCACTGCGTCGCACGCTGCGCCCCGTGCTCCTCTGATATGCAATCCGCATCTGATCGGCCCGTCGCTGACGCTCGGGGTTCTGATCGGCCCGTCGCTGACGCTCGGGGTTCTGATCGGCCCGTCGCTGACGCTCGGGGTTCTGATCGGCCCGCAATCCGCAATCCGCAATCCTCGGAAATCCGCCTGCGGATCGGACTGGCCGGGAGCGGGCTGGCCCAGCCGTCCCTGGATGAGTTATTGGCCGGGGCCTTCGAGGCGGTCGAGCGGGCCCGGAAGGAAGACCTGTCGCTCGTAACCGATCTGGAAGGCAAGAGTACGGAGTCAGAATGCAGCGCCGGTGACAAGGTGATAAGGTGACAAGGTGACAAGGTGATAAGGTGATAAGGTCTAGTTTCCAGTTTCCAGTTTCTAGTCTCTAGTTTCTAGATGTAGCGGCCGGGCCCCGTACCGGCCGGTGACATGGTGATAATGTCTAGTCTCTAGTTTCTAGTCTCTAGTTCCTATGAAAGTACAATCTCAACCACATGGCAACGTCACCGTCCTGATTCCCCACGGCCCCCTGGTCGGCGAGGAAACGCTTGACCTGCGCCATGCGATCGAGTCCGTCGCGGCCGCCCAGGCCGCACGCCTCGTCATTGACCTGGCCGACATCCCCTACCTCGACAGCGGCGGCATCGAATTGCTGCTGGAAATGTGCCACGTGACTCTTTCCCCCCACCAGCGTCCCAAGCTGGCCGCCTTGAGCGAAACCTGTCTCGAAGCGCTTGAGCTAACCGATGTCCTCCCGCGCCTGGAGGTCTTTGACACCGTCGAAAATGCCTTGCGAAGCTATACAAGATGAGGATTGAGGATAGAGGATTGAGGATTGAGGATTGCAGAATGCGGATTACCGGGGCACGGGGCGTGGGTGGCACGTACAAACGCACAGCGGAGGGAACCCAGTTGATCAACAAGGTCTGTTCTCCGTTGAGGACATCTTCTTCAAACAGCATTGGTGCACACGGATGCCCCATCGTAGGGGTGACAGAAGGGTACCTTATGAATCCTCAATCCTCAATCCTCAATCCTCAATCCTCTTGAGCGAACTATGTCCCTGAAACGCTCCAACAAGCTCGGCCAAATCCTGCTCGACGAGGGCCTCGTCACCGAGGATGATCTGCGGCGAGCCCTCCAGGCCCAGGGCCAGGACAACAAACGCCTCGGGGAGCTGCTCATCGACCTCGGCATCCTTTCCCCCCTGGCCATGATCAGTGCCCTGGCCAGACAGTTGAACATCAAGGGTTGCCAACTGCGGCACGGCCTGATCGACCCCGCCGTCGCTCAACTGCTCGACCGCGAGGAAGCGGCCCGCCTCAAAGCCCTCCCGCTGTTCAAGGTCGGCGAGACGGTCACGGTCGCGATGGCGGAGCCGCAGTCGCTGCCGACCATCGACCGGCTCAGTGCCCTGACGAGGTGCCGGATCAACCCGGTGCTCGCGCTCGAGTCGAACATCGTGGAATTTCAGGAGAAGTATCTCGGCGAGCAGGTGGACATCGACTCGTTCCTGGTCAACTTGACCGAAAGCGAAGTCCGGGTGGTCGAGCGCGAGACCGTTGACGAGGACGTCTCCCACGAAATCAGCCGCATGATTGACGGCAGCCCCATCGTCAACCTCGTCAATCTGGCCATCATGACCGCCATTCGTGACGGTGCCAGCGACATCCACGTCGAGCCGACCAAGCGGTTCACCCGTATTCGCTACCGCATCGACGGCAGCCTGCGGGAACTCATGTCGCCCCCCACGAGCATGCACGCCGCCGTCGTCTCACGCATCAAGGTGATCGGCAAGATGGACATTGCGGAGCGGCGTCTGCCGCAGGAAGGCCGTGTCCACGTTGTGGCCGAGGGCCGCGAGATCGATTTACGCCTCTCCTCCATGCCGACCCTGCTGGGCGAGAAGATCGTGCTCCGCATCCTCGACAAGTCGAACCTCCATGTCTCCCTGGAGAAGCTGGGCGTAAAGCCGGACCGGCTGGTTGCCTTCCGCCGCATCTTCTCGCAACCGCACGGCATTGTTCTGGTGACCGGGCCGACCGGCAGCGGCAAAACCACCACGCTCTACTCGGTGCTCGACCTGCTGACCACCCCCGAGAAGAACATCGTGACGATCGAGGACCCGGTCGAATACCAGCTCGATGAGATCAACCAGATTCAGGTCAGCGAGGTAATCGGGATGACGTTCGCCCGGGCCCTGCGGTCCATCTTGCGGCAGGACCCGGACGTCATCATGGTTGGTGAGATCCGCGACGCCGATACCGCCCGCGTCGCGATCCAGGCCGCTCTCACCGGGCACCTGGTCCTTTCCACGCTCCACACGAACAACGCCCCCGGGGCCTTTATCCGCCTGGCCGACATGGGGATCGAACGTTACCTGCTGGCCTCGGCGTTTAACGGCGTGATTGCCCAGCGTCTGGCCCGCACCATCTGCCCCTATTGCCGGACCTCGTATTTTCCGCCTGAGAGTGCGTTGGCTGACGCCGGCTGGGAGGGCGAAACGAACCGGGTTTTCTATAAGGGCGAGGGTTGCAAGCAGTGTCACGACAGTGGATTCCGCGGACGGGCCGGGATTTACGAGATACTCGAAGTCACCGATGAGCTGCGTCAGTGCGTGCACCACGCCGAGCATGAAGAGGAGATTAAAGCGGTTGCCCGCCGGCACGGCTGGCGCGCGCTCCGCGAGGAAGGCTTGATCTTGGTGGAAGAAGCACGTTCCACACTGGAAGAGGTTCTCCGCGTCACGCACGCCGAGACCGAGACCCGCACCCGAGCCGAGCTGGGGTCTAGAAACTAGAAACTAGAAACTAGAAAGGTGATAAGGTGATAAGGTGATAGGGTGATAAGGTGATAAGGTGATAAGGTCTAGTATCCAATTTCTAGTCTCTAGTTTCTAGTCTCTAGTCCGAGGTGTCCCATGCAGTTCGCGTACGAGGCCATGCGTCCGGACGGAAGCACCGTCGCTGCCCAGCTCGAGGCCGGCTCCCGCGCCGAGGCCGTCGATGCGCTCCGCGAACAGGGGCTCATCGTCCTGAAGCTCGACGCGGACGCGCGCTCGGCGGCGGAGGGCGCCTCGGGACTGCAATTACACAGTTCCAAAATCACCACCCGGGACCTGATTCTGTTCACCCGGCAAATGAAGATGCTCCTGGAGTCCGGTGCGCCGCTGGTCCCCGCGCTGCTGGCGACGGAGGAGCAGACGGCCAAACCCACCGTCCAGGCCTTGCTCGGCCGCCTGCGGGAGCGGGTCGAAGAAGGGGACAGCCTGTGTGATGCACTCGAGCCCGAGCGCAGGTTCTTCGATCCGGTCTTCCGCAGCATGATCGCGACCGGCGAAGCCACGGCCTCACTCCCAGAGGTTTTCGGACGGCTCTGTGACCTGGCCCAACAACGACAGCAGACCCGCAAACAGATCCTGGGGGCCCTACTCTATCCGGCCATCCTTTGCGTGCTGCTCACGGGGGTCGTGGGAATCCTGCTGCTCTTCGTCGTGCCGCGGTTCCGAGCGCTGTTCCTCAGCTTGAACAAACCCCTGCCGGGCTCGACCAAACTTCTTTTCGCGGCTTCCGAGGGCCTCAAACACGGCTGGCCCTACCTGCTCGGCGGAGTGGTCGTGGTGGTGGTGGCCGTCATCCTATGTTTCCGCCTGCCGGGCACCCGCCGTTGGCTCGATCACTTTGTGCTCAAGCTGCCGGTGGTGGGCCGGCTGGTGTCGCGGCTGATCTTCGCCCGCGTCGTACGGGTGTGGGCCGCGATGTTGCGCTCCCACGTGCCGCTGCTCGAAGCCATCAACCAATCACGGGAAGCGGTCACCAACACGGCCTTCCTGCGGTTGATCGCTGACGTCGAGGAATCGGTCTCCACCGGCGGGAGGATGGGGCAGTCGCTCGCGGCTACCGGCCTGGCCGACCCGGTCATCGTCTCGGCCATCCGTACGGGAGAAGAAAACGGCCGCCTGGCGGAAGCGACGGACTTCGTCTCCGGGTGGATGGACGAAGATAACGCCACCATGATCCAGCATGTGACCCGCCTGGCGGAGCCACTCCTGCTGGTGGTGATGGGCTTGATCGTCGGCTTTGTGGCAATGTCGCTGTTCCTGCCCTTGTTCGATCTAGCAACGGCGGCAGGATAACAGAGACTAGAAACTAGAAACTAGAAAGGTGATAAGAGTTCAGCCGTATGCAACAAG
>JAGMDK010000117.1 GCA_023128695.1 Phycisphaerae bacterium | reverse complement strand
GGAAGTGTCATGGACCCCGCCATCCGTTGGAGGGCAAGTCATGATTGACGTATGCCGCGCTGGGCGTACAATGCGGCGTGTCGGCCGAGAGGATAGGGCTCTGCCGAGGAGCACCCCGAGCGCTCGGTCCGAGGCCGGGAGATGGACAGGCGCGTCGCCATCCGCGAGGTGCCTGTCTCCCCCTAACATGTTCTGGCCACAAAGCGAAAAACCTCGGGGGTCTGGGGGCAGAGCCCCCAGCGTCAGCCTCCGCGCGGCGTGCCATATGTCAAGAACTCCGGGGCTATGGACAGGACGGAGAATCGAATGTTCATGACGCCGAATCATAGGAGTCAGCGGTGAAAGTCATTAACGTCTGCGGCGCGCGGCCGAACTTCATGAAAATCGCCCCCCTGATGCGGGCCTTCGCCGCCCGAGAGGGCATGCAGGCCGTCCTGGTGCATACCGGCCAGCACTACGACGACGCCATGAGCAAGGCCTTTTTCGATGACCTGGGTATCCCCCGACCGGACATCAACCTGGAAGTCGGCAGCGCCTCGCACGCCGTCCAGACCGCCCTGATCATGGAGCGTTTCGAGCCGATTCTGTTGGAGGAGCAGCCGGACGCGGTGCTCGTGGTCGGCGACGTGAACTCGACCATCGCCTGCGGGCTGGTGGCCGTCAAACTGCTGATCCCGCTCATCCATGTCGAGGCCGGCCTGCGCAGCTTCGACCGCACCATGCCCGAGGAGGTTAACCGCGTCCTCACCGACGTGATCAGCGAGCTGCTGTTCGTTACCGAGTCCTCCGGCGTTAAAAACCTCCAGCACGAAGGCATCAACCCTGAAAAGATCCACGTGGTCGGCAATGTCATGATCGACACGCTGCTGATGCAGCGCGAGTTGGCCGCCAAGTCCGACGTGCTCGACCGGCTCGGCCTGACGCCGAAGCAGTACGGCGTAATCACGCTACACCGCCCCGCCAACGTGGACGATCCCGCGGTGCTTTCCGGCATTCTCGACGCGTTCGAGGAGATCCAGCGCACCACGCCGCTGGTGTTCCCGGTGCATCCGCGGACGCGGAAGAATCTGGAGCAAACCGGCCTCATGGGGCGACTTGAAGGCATGTCGAGCATGCACCTGATCGAACCGCTCGGATACCTCGATTTTCTCAAGCTCATGAGTGAAGGCTCGCTCATGCTGACCGACTCCGGCGGCATCCAGGAGGAAACCACCGTCCTCGGCGTGCCGTGCCTGACGCTGCGTGAGAACACCGAGCGGCCGGTAACGGTCGAGCAGGGCACCAACCAGGTGGTCGGCCTGGCGACCGACAAGATCGTAGCGGCCTATCGGCGAGTGCAAGCGGGCCAGATCGAGACGCGCGTCCCCGACCTCTGGGACGGCCGGGCCGCCGAACGCATCGCCGACATCATGCTCCGCTGGCACGCGCAACGCCAGAATAATGAAATGTAGCGTCCGGGCTCTGTCCCGGACGTAAGATACGGGGAAACGCTCACCGACGACTACGTCCGGGACGGAGCCCGGACGCTACATTTGGTTGCGGCCGCCGGCTGCTACAAGACTACTGCTGCCGGCCGCTACGGGCAGGTCGTATTCATCAACGACACCAGCGGATCGATGTCGCGCCAACTAACTGCCCCGTCGTCATTCACGTCGTTGTTCGCGAACAGGCAACTTGGCGTCCCCGGGGCGAACATCGCTTCCCACGCCGCCACGTTGTCGTTCATGGCCGCGACGAAGTAGTCGATGTCGCGCCAGGAGATCGCGCCGTCGCAGTTGCTATCGCCGGGGCAGATCGGCGGGAGGCCCAGGGTGCCGTCGGGGTTAACGTTCTGGGCGTAGACGTCACCGTCATCGGAACGGCCGTCGTGCCAGGCCAGTATGGCGTAGCCCGCTGTGCTCAGGGCGGCGTCGAGGCGGCCCTTTTCGCTGGGCAGCGAGCAGGCCAGGATCAGATCGCCGGGCCATGGAAAATCGCCGTTGCCGTCGACACGCGTCCCGTAGACCACATCGTTCCCAAAGCTGGGCGACTCGAGGAAGAAGACCAGCGCGCCGTCGCCATACTGAAGGTTGCGAACAAAGTACCGCTGGTCGAGGCCCACGGGGACCAGGACCTTACCCATGTCGGTCCATTGCCTTGTCCCGTCAATGGCGAGCTTCTGCCCGTAGACGCCATCCTGCGACTGAGCGGCGTTCTCCTCCACCCAGAACAGGAAGGTCTCTTCGGTCGCGGGATTGAAGGAGACGCTGGGGGACACGCGAACCCGCGTGGCGTCGGTGGAGACGGGTACCCCATTGTGAGCGAACGCCTCGCTGCCGTCGGCGAGGACGCGCTGGGCGTAACATTGTAGCGGAGACACGCCGTACCAGGCGAAGACGGCACCGCCGCTGCCGTCGGTAATGAACGGGGGATAGTTCCCGAACTGGAGCGAGCCGCCGTCAAAGACGATCACGTGCGATCCCGGCGAGTTCCACAGGGCATGGCCGGTCGACGATAGTTTCTGGGCCCAGACGTGCTTGGGATCACAGAAATTCGGGCCCCAACGAACCCATGAGGCGATGACGCCGCCCGCGTCGGAGCCGTGCAGGTCGGAGAGGCTGAAGTAGGCGCCGCCGGTGTCCGTGAAGACCACGCCGGCTCCCCACAGCGGCATACCTAGCGTGTCGAGCTTCTGGAGCTTGACGGAATGCTCTTGAGTCCAGCCGACCACAACGTTGCCGTCCGAGGTGCCGGCGATCCTGGGGGAGTACACCTCCTCGCCGCTGCTGAGTTGGACGCCGTTGGCACCCCAGAGCAGCGTGCCGTCCGGGGCGACCATGACCGCGGTGATCAGGGTGGAGCCGGAGCGGTCGTCGCGGAAGGCCAGCACGGCGTTGCCGGCGGTGTCAACATCGAGGCCGTAGTCCTCGGTCGAGCTGAAGGAGCGGTCGGCGAGCAGCACGCCGTTGTGGGGCCATTGTTCGTACCCCAGGGCGTCGAGGCGTTGGAGATACACGTCGTAGCCCCCGGCACTGTTGTCAAACCAACTGAGGTAGCATCCGCCGTCGGACGTGCTCGCAATCTTGGGTTGTGCCTGTTCGCCGGTGCGGTCGGCGACGGGGAGATTCACAAGCGGATCAGACGACCATTGGGCCGTCGCGCTGAGCGTCAGCAACCCCAGCACGAGACCGGTCACGAGCAGACGGCACGAATTCGATGAGATCATTTCTTCTTCCTTTCTCCTTTTGAGGTGTCTGGGTATCACACGAGCAGTAGCACACGACTACTGCGCGGGATAGACGATCAGCCGGTCGTGGACGATCAGGACGAGGTCGTCGATGCCGTCGTCGGTCACGTCGCCGATCAGCACTTCACGCGGCTCGCCGAAGACATCGGGGGCGTCGTGGAAGCGTTTGCCCTGAAAGACCTGGAAGCGAAGGGCCTTGACGAAGCCCCCGCCCGGCGGCGTGGTCAGCACTTCGATCGCCGCCTTGCCCATGTCCACCACGGCCACGTCCCGCACGCCGTCGTGGTTCAGGTCGCCGATCACCGCATCGCCCAGTACGGCGTCTTTCGTCTTCGTCTCATAGGAATGCTGCTCGACCAGCGTGGGGGCCTTTTCGTTCGGCGTCAGCACGGCCAGCTTGGAGGTGTCCGCCATCAGGACGGCCACCTGGCCAGCGGTGCCGATCGGCAGCGGCTGCATCGCCGTCAGGTCAAAGCTGCCCACCGGCATCGACTGTACCACGCCGTAGGCATTGTCCTGACGACGTTTCAAAACGAGCAGATCGTCGGCTCTTCGTTCATACATGACGATCGTGGGGCTGCCGGCCTGGCCGGGCAGGGCCGCCAGCCCGCTGATCTTCGCGTCGGCGGTCTCAGGATTGTACTGATCGACGACCGTCCAGCGCTGCTCCCGCACGACCAGTGCGCGAGCCAGGTTGTCCTGGGCCAGCAGCACCTCGGGCCGGCCGTCGCCGGTCACATCCGCCATAGCGAACCCGGCCGGCGAAGCATCCTTCAGCAGCCCGGTCCGGGCCTCGGCCTCGTCGAGGCTCTCGAACTGCCCGTCCGCCGTTTGCAGGAAGGTGTGCGGCGATGAGTAACGGACAAAGAGCAGCAGGTCGCTGAGCCCGTCCTGGTTCACGTCCACGAAACGAAGCCCGGCCGGATTATCTTCGAGCTCGTCGATCGCGTAGGTTTCTTCGTCCGCGGCGTCTATTGCGCGTAAGACCAAGGAGAATTCTTCATCCTCGCGGGTCACATAAGCCAGGTGATCGGCCGCGGCGCCCACTTTCAGGCTGCCGACGGCGACGACGAAGGGCTCGCCGCGGGCCGGGATTTCGGTGGGGAACGTCAAACGCCCGTTTTCGTAGCGCGAAACGCCGATCATTTTCTCCTCAGCGCTGACGATCAGCACCTCCCGGCGTCCGTCGAGGTCCACATCCGCGATGCACACGTCAGTGGTTTTGATCAGCCCGGGGTACGCCGTCCCCGCGCCGAGCCCCGTCGGTTCGCCCTTGAAGAGAATAATCTGAGCGGCGTCGGGGTCCGCCGTGACGCAGTCCACCAGTCCGTCGCCGTTCACGTCACCCACGGCCAAAGGCCGCCGCTTGCTCTTGCTCTTGACGGGGTAGGAATGCAGCCGCATTGGCCAGTCGGCGGCGGCGCGCGCGGCGCGCGGCATTTCCCAGCGGAAGTGCTTGAGGCGGTTGGTGTTGTATTCGATCGCGTAGAGATCGTCGCCGCCTTTACCGCCGACGGCGTTGGTGATGGTCATGCTGCGCAGGTGCGGGATTTTGATGGGTCGCAGGGCAGCCAGCGTCCCGCTCGCCTCCTGGAGACAAACATAGGCGCCGTGGCGGTCATCCGCCGCGCCGATGAGCAGGTCAGCGCGGCCGTCGCCGTTCATGTCGGTCCGCAGCATCAAGGTGGGACTTTTGATGCCATGCACGAGGCGGAGCGGTTGTGCCAGTCCGCCGGCTTCTTTCTGATGGAAAATCAGCAGCAGCTCGTCGCCGAGCAGAGCGACGTCGGCGCGGCCGTCGTGATTGAAGTCACCCACGCACAGGCTGCCGTGGCGGGGCAGGCCCTCGGGTGCTCGCCGGCCGTCAGCGGGGCCGAATCCGCCGCCTTCCTTGCCGGGCAGGATCACCAGTTCCTTGGGCTCGCCGAAGAAGACGATATCCGGGCGGTCATCGCCGGTCAGTTCCGCCACCTCGAGCGTGGCCACGCTGTATGTGACGGGCACGTTTTCGGCCCGCATGTTCCCGCGGTTGGGGACCTCGTTGCGCTCCAGGTCGGGTTGCGTTTCGTCGGCCGGGGCATTCGGGTCCGGCTGATAGAACAGCTCGATCCGTCTCTGGTAGCCGTTCCACACCACGATGTCCGTACGCCCGTCGACGTCGAGATCGGCCAGCCGCAGGGGACCGATGCCGGGCTTGATTTTATAGATTTGAAACGGCCCGAAGCCGAAGTACTGTGGCAGGGCGTTCTTCTGGGCCTCGGTCAGCTTTTGCTCATCGGCGCCGAGTGCGGCCAGCAGACAAGTCAGCGCGAGCGCGAGAGACGCCATGCGGCTACTCCTTCTTTTACTCTACTTCTATTTACGAGTATGTTTCAAAAGTGTCGCGA
The DNA here is from genome assembly GCA_023128695.1 of Phycisphaerae bacterium. GTDB lineage: Bacteria > Planctomycetota > Phycisphaerae > UBA1845 > Fen-1342 > JAGMDK01. The sequence continues at coordinate 12,342 of JAGMDK010000117.1, read as the reverse complement.
CTATGGAGAAACGCGAGAACCCCGAAGGGCCGCGGGCCTGAAGCCCGCGCGGCCGTTCGCGACCTATTGCGTCCTTATCACCTTCTCACGTTCCCACGTTCTTCAGCCCGCGCAGCACGCTCAGGCGGCGCTGGGCACGCTCACCGGCCAGGCGCGCTTCCGCCTCGTGACCTTGGTGATCGTCAATCGCGTGCTCGGCCGCGTCGACCATCTCCGCCGTGATGTACTCAGCGGGAAGAGCAGCACTCGTCAGCACGGTGACGCGGTTGTCAAGTACCTGGGCAAAGCCGCCGTCGATGAACACCCGGTGGCTCTGTCCATCCTGAGAATAACGAAGTTGCCCAATCCCAAGCTCACACATCAACGGAGCCCGCAGGTTCAGCACCCCCAACTCCCCGTCATGGGCCGGGATGACGGCCTCGTCGACGGTCTCTTCAAGCACTTGCCGCTCGGGCGTGATCACGACCACGTCGATCTGTTTAGTCTTGGCCATTATTGCTGTGCCTTCTACGTCCGTCCGGCCCACTCGTCAATTGACGGCTGACAGAGCACTAGACGTTTGCTGCAACCCGTTTCCTCGACTTTCCGCGGGGACTTGATTCTGACGTGGTGGTCTTCTTCGTTTCACTAGTCGTAACGGTCTGCTCCGCGCTCTTCGAGCCGGAATCCTTGCTCTCGTTTGATGATGATGTTTTTTTCTCGTCCTCGGCCGCCTTCTTGTACGACTCGCTGCGGTAGTCGGTCTGGTAGAATCCGGAGCCCTTGAAGATGATCCCGCCGCCGGTGCCGATCAGGCGTTGCAGGGTTCGCTTGCCGCACTCCGGGCACTTCCTGAGCAGCTTGGCGGTGATCGACTGAAAATGCTCGAACTTGTGCCCGCATTCCTGACAATGATAGTCGTACGTCGGCATTACTTTACCTCGTCGGTTACGTCCTGCTTCTTCTCCGCTTCCGATTGCTCCCGGGCCGGGTCGCCGGAAACGATCACCCGGCTGGGGCGAAGGACGCGTTCGTGCATCGTATAGCCGCGGGCCATTTCCTGCATCACCGTGCCGGCTGGATGCTCGTCGCTGGGCTGCTGCATCATCGCGGCGTGATAGGTCGGATCGAACGGCCGGCCGACCGCCTCGATCGGCTTGATCCCGTGTTGATTCAAAACCTTGAGAAAATGTTCGTAGACGATCCGCACGCCGTCGGCAACGGACTGCACGTCGGCCGCGGACTTGGCCGATTCCTGGGTGCGCTCGAAATCGTCGAGCACGACGAGCAACTCGCGGACAAACTCGGCTTCGGCGAACCGCACGGCCTCCTGCTGCTCACGCTGAGCCCGCTTCTGGAGGTTCTGCGACTCGGCGATAATCCGCAGGTTCTTCTCGCGCAGCTCCTCCACTTCGCGGCGAAGCTTCGTGAGTTCGTCCTCGGCTTCGGCCCGCGGCTGATCCTCGGTCGCGACGGCCTCGTCCGGCTTCCGCTCTTCCACCGCGGCGGACTTGGAGGCCTTCTCCTTGCGTTTTTTCATCGAAACCCTACTCCTGTCCGTTCACCTGCCCGTTCACATCGCCGGTCAGATATTCCTTAACCCGCTCGAAAAAACCCTTCGACTCCGGGAGGACGTTCTTGTCTTCCGTGGCGGCGAACTTGCGCAACAGGTCCTCCTGCTCCCGACCCAGCTTCTTCGGAATCTCGATCAACACCTGCACCACCTGATCGCCGCGGCGGCCGCTGCGCATATTCGGCAAACCCTTGCCCGGCAGTTGGAACACGGCCCCATGCTGCGTGCCGGCGGGAATACGCAACGGCGTGGTGCCGGTCAGCGTCGGGACGTCGACCTGCGCGCCCAGGGCCGCCTGCGTAAAGCTGATCGGCAGCAGGCAAACCAGATGGTCGCCTTCCCGTTGCAGGAATTGGTGTGCACGCACGCGGATGACGCAGCGCAGGTCACCGCGAGCGGTGCCGTTCCGGCTGGGTTCACCCTGCCCCGGCACACGGATGGTTTGCCCGTCATGTATGCCGGCCTGCACCTTCACCTCGATCAGCGCTCCCTTCCGACTCCGCCCGGAACCGTTGCATTTTCGGCAGGGCTTGTCAACCAGCGAGCCGCGGCCGTGACATTTCGGGCAATCGACCACGCTGCGCGTCACGAAGAACCCCATCGACGTCTGCTGCTCTACCTGGCCGTAGCCGCCGCAGGTCGGGCAATTTCGGCGGTCTGTGCCCGGCTCGGCGCCCTGTCCGCCGCAGCGGTCACAGAAGTCGAGTCGCTCAAAGCGGAGGGTTTTTTTGACGCCGGTGAGAACGTCCTTGAGGTCGATTTCGATGACGGTCTGGATGTCGATACCCCGGTCGGCTCGGCTACGGGCGCGGCCGCCGAACGCGCCGCTGAAGACGTCGCCGCCGAACAGGTCGCTGAAAATGCTGAAGATGTCATCGACACCCATCCCGCCGAAGTCATGGATGCCGACCCCGTCGAGACCGGCGTGCCCGAAGCGGTCGTAGCGCTGCCGCTTTTCGGGGTCGGAGAGGACCTCGTAGGCTTCGGCGGCCTCCTTGAAACGCTCCTCGGCACTCGCTTCCTTGTTGCGGTCAGGGTGGTACTTGAGCGCGGCCTGCCGGTACGCCTGCTTGATCTCGTTCGGAGCGGCGTTACGGCCTACGCCGAGCACTTCGTAGTAGTCGCGTTTGTCGGTCACCATGGGCCTCAAGACCGTGCTGCCGCCGTTACTCTTATACTATCGGCCGCGCTTCGCGGAAGTCGGAACGCTGTAAACGATGTCCTCGTGTGGGTGGCCCAGCGCTTTTACATTGTGGGGTGTGCCACTGCTCTTGAGCAGTGTTTCTGAATAATCTCGGTCCACCCCGTCAAGCTAAACACTGCTCAAGAGCAGTGGCACACATTGCGATTGTACGCAGCCCATCAAATCAACTGTAGCAAAGCACTAGTGTCAGCCCATCAATTGAACGTTGACAAAGCACTAATGCGTAGCGCCTTCGATATTCTCGTGCTTGTCCTCTTTATACTCGGTGCATAGCACGTCGGTGGTCAGCATCAGGCCGGCCACGCTGGCGGCGTTCTGCAAGGCGACGCGGGCCACCTTGGCCGGGTCGATGATGCCGGCCTCGAACATATCCACGTAGGTGCCGCGGTTGGCGTCGAAGCCGATGTTCTTGCCCTGCGTGAGGATTTCGTCCACCACCACGCCGCCGTCCTCGCCCGCGTTCTCGGCGATCTGCCGGGCGGGGTACTCGAGCGCCTTGGCGACGATGCGATAGCCGACCGCCTCGTCGGTCTCGATCTTCTTGGCGGCGTCGAGGATGGGCTTGATGGCCCGCAGGAAAACGACCCCGCCGCCGGCGACCACACCCTCCTCGGCCGCGGCCTTGGTGGCGTGAAAGGCGTCGTCGACCAGGTCCTTGCGCTCCTTGACCTCGATCTCGGTCGCGCCGCCGACCTGCACCAGTGCCACGCCGCCGGTCAGCTTGGCCAGGCGTTCCTGGAGCTTCTCGCGGTCATAGTCGCTGGTGGTCTTGTCGATCTGCACGCGAATCTGCTCGATGCGGCCCTTGATGTCCTTGTTCTTGCCGGCCCCTTCGATGATCGTGGTGTCGTCCTTGGTGATCACGACGCGCTTGGCCGTGCCGAGCATTTCGAGCTCGATGTTCTCCAGCTTCAGGCCGCGGTCCTCGCTGATAAATTCGCCGCCGGTGATCACGGCGAGGTCGTTCATCATGGCCTTACGCCGCTCGCCGAAGCCCGGGGCCTTAACGGCGGCGACGTTGAGCGTGCCGCGCAGCCGATTGACCACCAGGGCGGCCAGGGCCTCGCCGTCGACGTCCTCGGCGATGATCAGCAGCGGCTTGCCGACGTTGAGAATCTTTTCGAGCAGCCCGACCATGTCGCGCAGCGAGCTGATCTTCTTCTCAAAGATCAAAATATACGGGTCGTCGAGTACGGTCTCGAGTGCGGCGGGATTCGTGATGAAGTACGGCGAGATGAAGCCCTTGTCGAACTGCATCCCCTCGACGTGCTCCCAGGTCGTGTCGAGGCTCTTGCCCTCTTCGACCTCGACCACGCCGTCCTGGCCGACCTTGTCGAAGGCGTCCGCCAGGATCTTGCCGACTTCCTTGTCGCCGTTGGCGCTGATCGTGGCGACCTTGGCGATGTCGCTCTTACCGCTAACCGCGACGGCGTGCTTCTTGATCACGCCCGCGGTGAGTTCGACGGCGGCGTCGATGCCGCGTTTCAGGGCCATCGGGGCGGCGCCGGCGGTGAGGTTCTTGAGCCCCTCGGCAAAGATCGCCTCGGCCAGCACGGTCGCGGTGGTGGTCCCGTCGCCGGCGACGTCCGAGGTCTTACTGGCGACCTCGTTGACCAGCTTGGCACCCATGTTCTGGAACGGCTCGGGCAGCTCGACTTCCTTGCTGACCGTGACGCCGTCCTTGGTGATCCGCGGCGCGCCCCAGGACTTCTGGAGAATGACGTTGTGTCCGACGGGGCCGAGCGTGCATTTCACGGTCTTGGCCAGCTTGCGCACGCCGGCGAGAATCTCGCTACGGGCCCGATCGCTGTACATAAGTTGTTTGGCAGGCATATTCTTTATCCTTTGTAGCGGCCGGCGCCTCTGCCGGCCGATGTTACCCGATTGGCTTATCCCGGCCGGCACGGGGGCCGGCCGCTACATTTCTGGTTAGTGCCATATCTTTAGTTTGGCGCCATTGTCTTTGTGTGGCGCCATTGTCTTTGTGTGGCACTATTGTCTTTGTGTGGCACCGGCATCTTGCCGGTGTGTGGCACCGGCTTCCAGCCGGTGGACGACCGGGACGGAGCCCGGCCGCTACATTTCCCGGTCTGCACTAGTCCTGCACCGCGAGGATGTCGCTTTCGCGCAGGATGACGTACTTGTCGCTATCGATCTCGATCTCGGTGCCGCTATATTTGCCATAGAAGACCGCGTCGCCGACCTTGAGCGACATCTGGCCGCGCTCGCCGGTTTTCTCGAGCAGCTTGCCGGGGCCGGTCGCAATAACCCGGCCCTGCTGGGGCTTCTCGCGGGCCGTGTCCGGCAGCATGATTCCGCCAGCGGTTCTTTCCTCAGCCTCGAACGGCTCGACAACAACACGATCATCCAGGGGTCGAATCTTCAGTTTCTTTGCAGTGGCAGTCGCCATCTCGATGCTCTCCCGATTTCTATTTATTTTTCACATGTTTGAACTTGTTGTTTGCAATCCAATCCGGTGGCGGACACGGCTACATCATGCCGCCCATGCCGCCCATGCCACCCATGCCACCCATGCCGCCCATCTCGTCGCCCATGCCGCCGGGCATGCCGCCGGGGGCTCCGCCTTTGTCTTCCGTGGGCTTCTCGGCGATCAAACAGGCGCTGGAAAGCAGGATGCGGGCCACGCTGCTGCCGTTCTCCAAGGCACAGCGGATCACCTTGGCCGGGTCGATGATCCCGTTTTTCATCAGGTTTTGATATTCGCCCGTCTCGGCGTTGTAGCCGAAATTGGCGTTCTGGTTGGCCTCGACCTTCTTCTGCACCACAGCCGGCTCGGCACCGGCGTTCGCGGCAATCTGGCGAACTGGAGTAGCCAGCGCGGCGCGGACGATTTTCACGCCGAACTTGGCGTCATCACCCTTGACGCGCAGGTTATCGAGTGCCGCGCGGGCACGCAGCAAGGCCACGCCGCCGCCGGGCACCACGCCCTCTTCGATCGCGGCGCGGGTAGCGTGCAAAGCGTCCTCGACGCGGGCTTTCTTCTCTTTGAGCTCGGCTTCCGAAGCGGCCCCGACGTTGATCTGAGCCACGCCGCCGGCCAGCTTCGCCAACCGCTCCTGCAACTTCTCGCGGTCGTAGTCGCTGGTGGTCTGGTCGATCTCGCGGCGGATCATCTCGATCCGGCCCTTGATCTGGGCACTGCCGCCGGCGCCTTCGATGATGGTCGTGTTGTCGCCGTCGATGCGGATCTTCTTGGCTTGGCCGAGGTCTTCGATCGTCACGTTGTCGAGCTCGATGCCGAGGTCCTTGAAGATCGGTTTGCCGCCGCACAGGATCGCGATGTCTTCGAGCATGGCCTTGCGCCGATCGCCGTAGCCGGGGGCCTTGACCGCCGCTACCTGGAGGATGCCGCGGAGTTTGTTGACCACGAGCGTGGCCAGGGCCTCGCCCTCGACGTCCTCGGCGATAATCAGCAGCGGGCGTTTGGTCTGGGCGATCTTTTCGAGCAGCGGCACGAGCTTCGTGACGCTGCTGATCTTGTCCTCGAAAATGAGGACGAAGGCCTTATCGAGCGCGACCTCCATCTCGTCGGGATTGGTTACGAAGTGCGGGCTTAGATAGCCGCGGTCGAACTGCATGCCCTCGACCAAGTCGAAGTTGGTCTCCAGGCTCTTGCCCTCTTCAACCGTGATGACCCCGTCCTTGCCGACCTTGCTGAAGCACTCGGCCATCAGCTCGCCGATGCTGCGATCGTTGTTCGCCGAGATGCTGGCGATGTTGATCACGTCCTCGGGCTTGTCGGCGGCGAGCTTGACCGGCCGGGCGCTGCTGCCGAGTTCGTCAACCACGGCCCGGACCGCGGCTTCGATCCCGCGGTTGATCCCGTTGGCATCGTAGCCGGCGGTTACAGCCCGCAATCCTTCTTTGTAAATCGCCTCAGCCAACACCGTGGCGGCGGTCGTGCCGTCGCCGGCGACGTCGCTGGTCTTGCTGGCCGCCTCCTTAACTAATTGCGCCCCCATGTTCTCGTACTTGTCTAGCAGCTCGATCTCCTCGGCCACCGTCACCCCGTCCTTAGTGACCGTGGGGCCGCCCCAGCCCTTGTCGAGAACGGCGTTGCGGCCGCGAGGCCCGTAGGTGCTCTTGACCGCGGCTGCGAGTTTCTCGACGCCGGCCAGAATGGCCTGCTGCGCTTCCTGTTCAAACGCCAGTTGTTTGACCGCCATTCAGAGGTCTCCTTCCTTACAATGTCATACTCACATGGCAGAGTTGTATGACTCTCCCAATCCGCAGTGGCGCGGAATTGCCATGCGTTGTTTAACGGACATGGCAAATATAGTGCCAGATGTACTATCAATCCAGAATGGCTGCAACGCTTTGTAATATATGAGGTTATGGGGTGTATGCCGATCTGTCGTTTGCCTTGGATACCGGTTTGGCTGTCGTGCTGGCAGTGCCAAACTGACAGGCAAGACGTTGCTAGTAATCGAGGCTGTTGGTATTGTTCGCCAACTGGCGCAATCTACATCTTTAATGTGAGAGGTCGGATCGGGATTATTAGTGCTGGAAATACTCACATGGCCAGCCCATGATGCGGACGCATGTAATCGTTTAACTCCATGAGTAACAAGGTCTTAGGAAACTCTGGTTCGGCTCCGCAAGGCCTGTTGGCTCAGCGGAAACAAACTAAGACCAGCAAACAGGATGCCCGCAGAGCCTTTTGGCGGATGCTGGCGCTGGTCTATCCCCACCGCCGAGCGATGATCCTCGGCATGGTGCTGGGGCTGGGTGTGGCACTGACATACGCCGGTACGTTGGGCGGACTGCTACCCGTACTCCGCGTCATCGTCAACGATCAGCAAAGCCTGCACGCAGCGATGATCGCGGCCGCGGACGCCGGCGAAACCTGGTACGCCCCGTTCCTAAAGGGCGTAGCGGGCTTTTTCCCGACCGGGAACGCTTCCGGCGACCGTATGCGGACGCTGCTGACGCTCCTCGGCGTGCTGCTGGGCATGAATCTGATCGGCAACGCACTCCGCTGCCTCTCCCAGTACCTGGTCATATTCGCCTCCAACCGCATGGTCATGGACCTCCGCCGAAATATGTACCGCAAGGCCCTGCGGGTGCCGATGACCGAGCTCAGCGGGGACGTTTCCAACCGTGTCAGCCAGTTCATGTCCGACGTGCGCGAGGTCTTCCTAGGTATCGTGACGCTATTCGGCAAGGTGGCGCGCGAGCCGCTGAAGGCGGTTTGCGTACTGACCGTCGCCCTGATCCTCGACGCCCGTTTGACGCTGGTTGTGATCGCGATCTCGCCTGCCGCTATTGGCTTGCTGTGGTATTTCGGCCGGAAGGTCCGCAAGGCGACCATGCGGCTATTGGAGGGCTATGGGCTGATGCTGGGGGCTCTGGAGGAATCGCTCCATGGCATCGACGTCGTAAAAGGTTATGGCAAAGAGGGTTACGAGCGAAGGCGCATGTGGAAGCTCGAACGCCGTATGCTCAAGCAGCAGCTCAAACTGGCGTGGATCGAAGCCCTGGCGTCGCCGGCGATCGAGGTCATCGGCGTAATCGCAACCTGCGGGGGCGTGGTCTGGCTCGCATCGCGCACCTTCCGCGGCGAAATCGAAGCGAGCCTGTTCATTACGATGGTCGGCCTGCTGGCGGCGATGCTCGATCCGATCCGCAAAATCGCCAACGTGTACAACATGGTTCAACGGGCCGGGGCGGCCTCCACGCGGATCTTCGAGTTCCTGGACCAGCCGGAAGAGCATTCGCCGCCAAACGCGAAGGTTCTGCCGGGTGACGGCCCCCGCGGCGTGCGGTTCGAGCACCTCACGTTCCGCTATGTGCCGGAGCAGGAGCCGCCGGCTCTGGACGACGTGTCACTGGACGTTAAACCCGGCGAGTGCCTCGCGATCGTCGGCCCCAACGGCAGCGGCAAATCGACGCTGGTGAAAATGTTGCCGCGTTTGATCGACGCGCAGGCCGGTCGTGTCACGATCGACGGTCTCGATGTCAACGACTTGAGCCTGCGGAACCTGCGTCTGCAAATCGCGATTGTCTCTCAGCGGCCGGTGATCTTCGCCCGCTCGGTGCTGGAGAACATCGCCTACGGCAAAGTCGGCGCGAGCCGTGACGAAGTGCGCGCGGCGGCTCGTCATGCGTTCGCGGCGGAGTTCATCGAGCAATGGCCGGAGCAGTACGACACCGTCATGGGCGAGTTCGGCACCTCCATCTCCGGCGGCCAGCGGCAGCGCATCGCGATCGCCCGCGCCTTCCTCAAGCCGGCCTCGATCTTGATCTTCGATGAGGCCACCAGCGAGATAGACGCCGAGAGCGAGCGCAAGATTCACGCGGCCCTGTCCGAGCTACGGCAGGGCAAGACCACGTTTCTGATCGCCCACCGCCACACGGTAATGGACCTGGCTGAGCGGATCGTCGTAATGGATGAGGGCCGCATCGTGGACGTCGGCACACACGCGGAATTGATCGAGCGCTGTCCGCTGTATGTGGCGCTGTACCGGTCGCCGACGGGCAACTGAACGTTGTCCGTGGCCCGGTTGCCAACGGGCAGCACATTCGCTAAGCTCAACTAGGAACCGGAGTTGCGAGCACCGAGGCGATCATGATCAAGCGGCTTTACATCGACAACTACAAATGCATGGTCAACTTCGAGTACAAGCCATCGGCACTCGAGCTGCTCTTCGGCGAGAACGGCACCGGCAAGTCGACCGTGTTCGAAGTGCTGTCCAAACTGCGCGATTTCCTCTTGGGAAAACCCACCAGGGAAACGTTTTTATCTTCTTCGCTGACTGCGTGGCAAACTCGTCCGGAACAGACCTTTGAATTGGACGTGGAGTACACGGGTACGGCATATAATTACAAGCTTGTCATTGAACACGATCGAGCGAAGGACCAAGCCCGTATGCGGGAGGAGACGCTTTCCGTTCAGGATAATGTACTTTATCGCTTCGACGGAGAATCCGCACATCTCTTTCGGGACAATCATTTGGCACGTCTCCTTCACGCGGAGCAATCGGTATTCCCGCACGACGGGTCCAGATCTGGTTTGGCCACGATTCCGGATAAGGACGAACACCGTCGACTCATGGTATTTCGTATGCTCGTTGCGAGGATCCTTGTCTTGGCAATTGAACCTGGGCGAATGGAGACAGTCAGCCACGCAGAACAGCGGTTACCGGATTCTACTTTGAGCAACTTTGCGTCATGGTATCGGCACCATACGCAGGAATCGCCCGAGGTGATGGCTCCATTATTCGAGTCGCTGAAACACGTGATTGATGGGTTCACTGGCCTCAAGCTCACAAGTATGGTGGACCAGTCACGAGCTCTGAGAGCAGGATTCAAATCCTCAGATGATCAAACAACCGGTCCGATGGAGTTTTACCTGGGTTTTGATGAACTCTCCACTGGGCAGAAATGTCTGATTGCTCTGTTTACGATTCTACACTGTGCTGTGCGATCGGACTTTACGATCTGCATCGACGAGCCGGACAACTTCGTCGCCTTGCGTGAGTTGCAGCCTTGGCTGACCGAGCTGTGCGACCGGGTCGAGGAGCAATCCGGCCAGTGTTTGATTATCTCGCACCATCCTGAGTTCATCGATCTCCTCGCTGTCAAACACGGAACACGATTCACGCGGTCCGGAGTCGGGCCGGTACGCCTCAAACCATTTGATTGGTCCCAAGCGGACGGAGTCCGGCCGTCGGAACTGGTCGCTCGCGGGTGGGAAGAATAGATGACGCGCAGAGGCAAGGGCGTCCGTTGGGTCTTGCTATGCGAAGACAGTAACCACATACGATTTGCGCGTTATGTGTTCCTTAAACTCGGATACAGCTACCACGAATTACGCGTCCAACAAAGCCCGCCGGGGAAAGGGGCCGCTGAGCAGTGGGTTCGCAAACAATACGCCAATGAAGTAAGGGTGCATCGACGTAAAGCAAGTTCTCAACAGGTCGGATTGGCTGTCGTCATCGACGCGGACAGACACACCGTAAAAGAACGACACGCGCAGCTCTCCAAGGAGCTAACCAACGCGGAATTGCCAGATCGCGGGTCAAACGAGCGTATTGTGTTGTGGGTCCCGCGGCGACACATCGAAACTTGGGTGGCTTATCTTCTGGAGCACGATGTAAATGAGGAGGACGACTGTAAGAGCTTGGTCCGTGATGTGGATTACCGGCCGCCGACCGACCGCTTCGTCAGCCTTTCTCATGATCGCGATGAGAAACCCGTTGAACTGCTTCCTTCGATCTCGGTCGCGTTCGACGAATTGGACCGGCTGTCTTAGCTCGCAGCCGCATTGACACCTGTTTGACCAGAAACGACACTTCGCGGCAGGCTCTGTCAATCTAAGCCTACTGGATGAGAGTACCACAACATGGATTCACCGCAGCCCCCCGAACCGCCGCCGGTATCGTATGCCTCCGGGCCGCCCCCGCCCAACAAGGAGCAGCGGGCCTGGGGGATGGCCTGTCACCTGTTGGCCCTGGTTGGTTTCCTCGGGCCGCTGATTATGTGGCTGATCAAGAAGGACGAGCATCCGTTCGTCGATGACCAGGGCAAGGAGGCGCTCAACTTTCAGATCAGCGTGCTGATCTATGCCGTGGGGTGCGGGTTCCTCGTGATTGTGTTGATCGGACTGCTGCTGCTCCCGGCGTTGGGGATCTTCAACCTGGTCATGATCATCATCGCCACGGTGCGCGCGAATGATGGTGAATACTACCGCTATCCGCTCTGCATCCGATTCATAAAATAGAGCCGGCGGAACCACCGGCTGGAAGCCGGTGCCACACAGAACCACCGGCTGGAAGCCGGTGCCACACAGAGCTTTTACGGCGGACTGCCATGCCCGACGGCCAAGACAGGAACGGGACCTACCAGGAAACCGTGCGCCGGCACGTTGAGGAACTCAAACGCATCCGGCGCTACGACATACTCTGCGCCCGGCTCATCCCTTGCACTGGACACGACGGCTACCTGCTGCCCCTCTGCGATCTGTATCGGGACCACCAGCCGCTGATCGAGCGGTTGGCCGCGTGGCGAGAGGCCAACGCCGACGCTTTCCCCAGTCAATTCCCGGTGACGCTCGAAGGCACCGCCCGCTGGCTACAACGGGGCATCCTGGACCACGAAGAGCGTATCTTGTTCCTGGTCCTGGACCGCCACGGTCACATGATCGGGCACGTGGGGATGTGCGACTTCCTCAACGAGCGGGCGGAAATGGAGGCCGAAAATATCGTCCGCGGGGTCGGGGAGGGGGCGCCCGGGCTGATGTCACGTGCCCTGCGAGCCCTGCTCGACTGGGGCCGCTCGCTCGGCGGCCGCCGCATCCATTTGCGGGTGTTTCACGACAACGAGCACGCCATCGAGTTTTATCGCCGACTGGGGTTCCGCGACGTCGGCGTGCAACCGTTGCGGAAGCATCGGGAGGGAGACGTTATCATCTATCGCCCGGCAGCCGACGACGACGGCGCGGCTCCGGACAAGTATTTTCTGAAAATGGTGCATGTTGAAATGTGATAGCCGACTGGTCGGAGACCGGTCCCACAGGGTAATGTAGCGGCCGGCCCCCGTGCCGGCCGTCCCACCGGCTGGAAGC